>CANIYR010000035.1 GCA_947471825.1 Phycisphaeraceae bacterium
AGGATGTTTTGGCAGAGCTTGGCAAATTCCAAGTCCGCCTGGCCGGTGATGACAAAGTCGGCCATCTTCACGATGTCCTGCCCGTCCCACTCGTGGCTGACTTCCGGCCCGCCCAGCACAATGGTCAGGTGGGGGGCCACCTGTTTGAGCAGGCCGACCACATGGGTGGTTTCCGCCACATTCCAGATGTAGACGCCGAAGCCGACGATTTCCGGCTTTTGGGCCAGGATTTGTTCGACGATTTCCAGGGGCGGCTGGGTGATGACGAATTCCAGCAGGCCGGTTTCCGGTTCCAACGCCCCCATGTTGGCCTGCAGGCAGCGCAGGCCCATGGCGCTGTGGATGTAGCGGGCGTTGAGGGTGGAGAGCAGGATGAGCGGCATGGGGGGATGGTACGCACTTGGAGGGAAGGCATCTTGCCTTCCTTCCCGGTTGCATACAATTCGCCCATGTCCTTCAAACAAATCCAAGGTGTGTTTCTCGCCGACACCGCGCGCGTCATGGGCGAGGTTTTTCTGGCCCCCGATGTCAGCGTCTGGTACGGCGCGGCCATCCGCGGCGATGTGGCGCCCATCCGCATCGGCGAAGGCTCCAACGTGCAGGATTGCGCCGTGGTGCACTGCGATTCCGGCAAGCCCAACATCATCGGCAAGCGCGTGGTCATCGGCCACGGCGCGGTGGTACACGGGGCCGAGGTGGGGGACGGGTCGCTCATCGGCATGGGCGCGGTGGTCCTGGGCGGGGCCAAAATCGGCAAGGGCTGCCTGATCGCCGCCGGCGCGGTGGTTTCGCCCAACGCGGTGATCCCCGACGGCATGGTGGTGATGGGCGTGCCGGGCAAGGTGGCGCGCGAGACCTCCGACCGCGAGAAGGAATACATGGCCTGGCTGCCCGGGCACTACATGGCGCTGGTCAGGGAGTATGTGGCGACGCCGGAGGCGGCGAGGTTCAGGGCGTGGAATGGGAATGGGTGAGGGACGGTGGACGATTTCCAACTTCAAGAAAGAAAAACCATGGCGAATGAGAAAGACGGCGTACCGATGAGCCCCGTATCCCGCCTGTGCGCCCTGCTCGGCCTGATGGTTTGGACGCTCAACGCCTTCGGCACCACGGTTCAGACCGAGGTGACGATCTTGGTGTTCAAGAACTTTGATACCAAGATGCCAGCACCCACACTATGGATTTTGGATAGCCACTGGCTCATCGGGGGCGTTTGCCTGTTGGTGGTTGTGGCGATTTTGACCAAGGAATGTTTGCAGTCGAAGTGGAAGAAGTTCGTGGATTGGCCGCTGCTGGCACTGGGGCTGCTGGTCTGCCTTTTTGTTCAAGGGGCGCTTTGGCTGCCTTTTGTTACCTATCCGAATCACTCCCTGATGGGCGGCGGTCAGTAGTCTTGCAACGGTGGACCTATTCAAATGGTTTTTTTGATCTGCGGGCCATCAGCCCGCTTTTTTTCGCCCAATCCCTTAGGGACACACCTCATATTAGGAAAATAGAAGGGTCTTCTCGCCCCATCTGCCCATCCCCTCCACCCCACCCTTTTCCGCTATCCTTTCCCCCTCACTTATCCGCCACACAAACCCTTCCTGCCCCACCATGTCCATCCTCGTCAGCAAGTCCACCAAAGTCATCTGCCAGGGCCTTTCCCTTTCCAAGCCGGGTGAAGCGCCCAAAGCCGGCGAGTTCCATGCCAACGGCTGCTTGGAATACGGCAAGCAGTTCTGCGACGGCGTGGTCACCATGGTCGGCGGCGTCAATCCCGGCCGCGGCGGCCAGAAGGCGCCCAACGGCCTGCCCATCTTCAACACCGTGGCCGAAGCCGTGAAGGCCACCGGCGCCAACGCCTCGATGATCTTCGTGGCCGCCCCCTTCGCCGCCGACGCCATCCTGGAAGCCGCCAATGCCGGCATCACGCTGGTGGTTTGCATCACCGAGCACATCCCGGTGCTCGACATGATGCGCGTGCGCAAGCAACTCTCGCTGCCGAAGTATGCCGGCGTCACGCTCTTGGGCCCCAACTGCCCCGGCGTCATCACCCCCGGCGAATGCAAGATCGGCATCATGCCCGGCTACATCCACACCCCGGCGGCCAAGGCCTCCTCGGGCAAGAAGGTCGGCATCGTTTCGCGCTCGGGCACCCTCACCTATGAAGCGGTGTGGCAGACCGGCAAGCAGGGCATCGGCCAGACCACCTGCGTCGGCATCGGCGGCGACCCGGTGCGCGGCCTCAACTTCATCGATGTGGTGAAGATGTTCAACGAGGATCCTGAGACTGACGGCATCGTCATGATCGGCGAAATCGGCGGGAGCGACGAGGAGGTGGCCGCCAAGTACATCAAGGCCCATGTGAAGAAGCCGGTCACCGTGTTCATCGCCGGCCGCACCGCCCCCAAGGGCCGCCGCATGGGCCATGCCGGCGCGATCATTTCCGGCGGCGAAGGCGGCGCGGAAGAGAAACTGGCCGCGCTCAAGGCCGCCGGCTGCCATGTGGCCGAATCGCCCGCAGACCTCGGCTCCACCATGGCCCGCGCCTTCGGTCTGCCCGTGGTGGCGTGACGAGGGCTCCCCAAGGCACTTGAATCAATATGAAAGCCAAGCCAAGCCGACCCCTTTCGGGGTCGGCTTTTGCTTTGCCCGGCTATCATGCGCACCATCATGCTTGGCCGTTTTCCTTCGCCTCGGGTTTTCATTCCTGCATTCGCCCTGTGCGCCGCCGGTGCCGGCTTTTCTCCGGTTTGGGCCGACGAAATGCCGTGGCTGGTCCATTCCGAGCCGATGGGTGCCAAAGCCAGCCGGTGGGTGGAGCGCACGCTGCAAGCCAACCCATCCCCCGAGGTGGCCGCGCAACTCGCCCGCGAGGCGATGCAATTGCCGCCTGGGCAGGCGGTGTCGGTGCTGGAAAGGGCGCTGCGCGACGAGAAAATGCCGGTCGCCGTCAAGGACGCGGTGCTCAATCTCCTGGCCCAGGATCCGGCCTGCCCGCTGTCGCGGCGCATGGCCGACGCGGTGCTGTTCCAAGGTTTGCGGACGCAGTCTTCCGGCGACCTTTGGCGCCGCTCGCTGCGGCGCCTCAACACGCCGGAAGTGGTCGGCGTTTTGGGCGCATGGGCGCGCGACGAGGCATTGCCGCTCGAACAGCGCACCGCCGCACTCCAGGCCCTGGGCGGATTGCCGTCCCTTGCCAGCCTGGATGTTTTGCTGGACATGGCCGCCAATGCTGACGCCAACGACTGGTCCTTGCGCGAAATGGCCAACAAGGGTCTCATGGAGATGTTTTACCTTGGTGCGCCACCCGCAGCGGCCCAGTTTGCCGAATGGCGGACAATGCTGAAAACCCGCGATCCGATGCTCTTCAACCTGAAACTCAAGGATGGCCTGGAGAGGGCCCTTGATGCAAGCCGCACCGAAAATGGCAAGCTCATAGAGCAAATCGTCAGGGGGGAGGAGGCGCTGTTTGACAACGAGTCCACCGCGGCCCGCCAGGCCCATTTGGCACACATGCTGGGCAACAAGGAAAGGGTCGAGATGCGCCTCAAGGGGCTTGAGCTGATTGACAAGCAATTGCAGCTCAGCCAGCCGATCGAGGCCGGTGTGCGCCAAGCGATGCGCGCGGGCATATCCGATCCGGTGCCGCAGGTGCGCGCAAAAAACGTGTCCTTGCTCGACATCCTGCGCGACGAGCCCAGTGCCCGCGCGGTGGCCAAGCGGCTGTCGGCTCGCCTTGAGGACAACACCGAAGTGTTGGCGGCGATGATGCTGCGCATGAAGCGCGACCCCCAGCCGGAGGCGCTGCCGGCGGTCATTCGGCTTCTGGGCCATTCCGCGCCCGTGGTGCGCACGGCCGCCGCCGATGCGCTGATCGAGTACGGCGAACGCAAGTTGCTTGATGACGCCGCACGCACCGGCATTGCCGCGTCCCTGAAGGCCCGTCTGGCCAAAGAGACCGATCCGGCGGATTCCTGGGTGCGCCTTTTTGGCGCCACGCTGGCCCAATCAGACACCGCCGGCTGGGACATGGTGCGGGCATGGCTTGCCAATCCGAGATCAAACCAAGCCTTGCGCGAGGCGGCGGCGCTCGCCTTGGCCAGGTCAAGCCAGCCGCTGGGGCCGCTTTTGGCCTGCGTTGACGACGCCGATCCCCGCATCGCCGAAACGGCCATGCGTGCCGTCGGCGAACGGGGGCTTTTCCGCGCCGATGCGCAGCCGCTGCTGAAAAAACCGCCCGAGGCGGGGGCCAAGCGGGATGCTTGGGGCGACGCTCTATTGGGTTGGTCCAGCCGTGCCGCGCCTGCCGATGTGGATGCCATCACCCGGGAACTGTCCGGCGGGGGCCATGCCGTCAATGAGGAGTACAGGTCAAAGCAGGCCATCCGCATGCTGGGTCGCGTGCTGGGACAGGATCCCAAAAACCTTTCCAACGAGAACCGCGCCCTGCTCCTTTTGCGCTGGGCGCAAATCGCCGAGTTGGCCGGCGAATTGACCGTCGCCCAGGAAAAAAACGACGATGCATACGATTGGCTGCCTGCTTCCGAGCGGACCGCAACGCTGTCCAAACGGGTCCAGCTCCGCCTTGCGCAAGGCAAGGATGCCGATGCCGCCCAGGTGTGGGCCAAGGTTGCCACCGGCAATGCCGACGCCCAGGTGCTCAAGCCCGCCTTGATCCAGATCACGGCCAAGATGCGCGAATTGGGCGAAGCAGGCCAGACCGCCAAGGCCGTGGAATTGCTGAAAGTGCTTGATGCGGCCATGAAGGACAAGCCGGCCGCAGCCTTGTCCGGCGAGGTGGCGCCTTGGCTGGCCAAGTGGGCGCCACCGGTTCCGCCGCCGGCGGCGCCCGCCGCCGCCCCTTCGCCCGCGGCACCCAAACCGCCGGGGCCGTGATGCCGCGGACGGGGTTTTCCGCGCGCGGTTGCGCAATCCGTCCGCCCCCGCGCCGCCGGGTAGAATCCGCACCCGTTCATTCCATCCTTTGAGACATTCATGTCAACCATCATCACCGGCAAAGCATTCGTCCTGGGCGACAATATCGACACCGATCAGATCATTCCGGCCGAATACCTTTCCTACAATCCATCCGATCCGGCCGAGCGCAAGTTCTTCGGCAAGTACGCCTGCATCGGCCTGCCGACCGGCCAGTCCGGCCTGCCCCAGGGCAACATCCCCTATGTGCGCGAGGGCGAGTGGAAGTGCGACTACACCTTTGTCATCGGCGGCAAAAACTTCGGCTGCGGTTCGTCCCGCGAGCACGCACCGCTGGCTTTGGCCGAGGCCGGATCCAAGGTGGTCATTGCCGACTTCTTCGCCCGCATCTTTTACCGCAACTGCGTCAACGGAGGCTACCTGCTGCCGGCCGAAACCCCTGTGCGCCTGATCGAGGGCAAAATCAAAACCGGCGACCTGCTGACCCTCGACATTGAAACCAGCCTGCTCACCAACACCGGCACGGGTGAATCCTGGACCCTGAGCCCCATCGGCCAAGTCAAGCCGATCGTGGATGCAGGCGGCATTTTCGCCTACGCCCGCACGGCCGGCATGATCAAGTAAGGGGGCGCGGATACGCCTGTCCGCGATGGCCCAAGATTTCCGCAAAACAAAGCGCGCCGCAAATGCAAGCAAGGCATTTGCGGCGCGCTTCGTTTTGCTTCCGATTGCCGCTGCGCGCATCAGCCCAAAACGGCCATCAGTTTCGCCTCGTCCCACACCTCGATGCCAAGTTCGGCCGCCTTGGCCAATTTGGAGCCGGCTTTGTCACCCGCGATGACCAGGTGGGTCTTGGCGCTGACGCTGCCGGATATTTTGGCGCCCATGGCCACCAGTTTCTTTTCCAGGTCGCCGCGCTCGGAATGTTCCAGTGTCCCGGTCAGAACCACGGTTTTTCCCGAGAAAGGGGTTGCATTGGCCGCCACCCGTTTTTGCTCGGTGAGTTTCACGCCGCAGGCGGCCAGTTCGGCAAACACGTGGCCCCCTGCATCCGAGTGCAGGAAGGTGTGCACGGCCCGGGCGGTTTCCGGGCCGATGCCGCCGACGGCTTGCAATTGGTCGGGACTGGCGGCGATCAGCGCCTCGATGGACCCGAATTGCTGCGAAAGCGCGTCCGCTGCGCTGGAACCCAAATGACGCACGCCAAGCCCGCCCAGGACGCGGGCCAAGCCGCGTGATTTGCTGGCTTCGATGCCGGCCAGCAGATTGTCGAGCTTTTTGTCCGCCATGCGTTCGAGTCCAAGGATCTCGCCGCGTTTTTGCGCCAGATGGTAGATGTCGCCGAAATTTTTGATGAGCCCGGCGTCGCACAGCTGAAGCACCAGTTTTTCGCCCAGGCCCGCAATGTCCATCTGGTCGCGCGCACAGAACCAGATCAGCCGCTCGCGGATTTGCGCAGGGCATTCCGGATTGTCACATCGGTAATCCACCTCGCCATCTGCCTGCGCCACCGGGCCGGAGCAGGAGGGGCAGGTGAGGGGCGCCTTCACCGCGGTTTCGGAGCCGGTGCGCACATCCTTGCGAACCCCCACCACATGGGGGATGATTTCCCCGGCTTTTTCAATTTCAACCAAATCGCCGATCATCAGCCCCAAGAGCGCGATTTGGTCGGCATTGTGCAGGCTGGCGTGGCGCACGGTGGTGCCGGCCAGAAGCACCGGCTCCATGGTGGCCCGCGGGGTCAGGCGGCCCGTCTTGCCGACCTGCCAATCCACCTGCAAAAGGCGGGTGGTGTCGCGGTCGGGCGCGAATTTGTAGGCGATGCACCAGCGCGGGCTTTTGCTGGTCATGCCCAGCTTGGCCTGCAAATCCCAGGCATCCACCTTCGCCACCACGCCGTCGGTGGCGTAGGGCAGTGCGCGGCGCTTGGTGTCGAAGGCCGTGATGAAGGCCCAGGCTTCCTCGGCGCCGCTCACGCAGGCCGCCTCCGGATTGGTCGGCAGGCCCAGCCGGCGCAGCGATGCCAGGAAGCTTGAATGACCGCTGGTGGTTTCGGCGAATGCGACGTCGAGTTCGCCCCGGCCGTGGGCGAAGAAACGCAGGCCCTTGACGACTTTTTTCGGATCTTTCTGCTTGAGTGCGCCCGCGGTGGTGTTGCGCGGGTTCGCGAACAGTTCTTCGCCGGAAGCCGCGCGTTTGGCATTGGCTTTTTCAAAGGCGTCAAAAGGCAGATAAGCCTCGCCGCGGATTTCCAGCACATCCGGCCATGCCGGCTGGCTGCCGGCCAATTGCAGCGGCACATCATGCATGGTGCGCAGGTTGTGGGTCACATCGTCGCCTTTTTCCCCGTCTCCGCGGGTGACCCCGCGCACCAGGATGCCTTTTTCATAACGCAGCGAGACCGCCACGCCATCCACCTTGGGTTCCAGTGCCAGACGCAATTCCGCCGTTTTCGCAAACAGACCGCCGCCGGCCACGGCGCCGAGCCCCAGCAGCTTCAGCGCGCGTTCGTACCATTCCTGGAATTCGCGTTGTGAATACGTGTTGTCGATCGAAAGCATGGGCACCGCATGGGGCACGGTGACAAAACCGTCGATCGGTGCGCCACCCACGCGCCGGGTCGGGGAGTCGGGTGTCCGCAGTTCGGGGTGCCGTTCCTCCAGCTCGGCCAGCTCCCGCAGATCGGCATCCCACTGCGCATCGGTCATGCCCGTGGCTTCACCCAACCGGTAGCGCCGGTCGGCTTCAAGCAGGCGGTTGCGCAAGGCTGACAGGGCGGAGGAATCATGCATGGGGATGTTTTAGCATGAGGCGGGGCTTTGCATCCCCCGCCTGAAAAAAACGGAAGGCGTCATATTCCCGTTTCGGCGGTTACCACCGCAGTGTTTTTTCGAGCAATTCGCGCGCCTTGCGGTATTTGGCCTTGGCGGCGATTTCCTTGACCAAGTGCATCTTGTTTTCGCGTTTGAGTTGGCGGCACAGGTCGAACAGGTGGTCGTCGCGCAACTTGGAATACTGAAAGTAGGTTTTTTCAAGCTCCACCCGGGTGTAGCGGGAGAGCGGGTCGTCGAGTCCTGTCTGGGTCACCGCCCATTGGAACAGCGGGCCTGGTTCATGTGAAAAACGGTAGGCCTCCGCGGTCTGGGCCAGCCGGTCTTCCGGCGAGCGCATGATGTCGGTGAGTGCCGCCGGCAATTCCCACAATTCGGGTGTACCCCTGTTGCGGTTGGCCTCCAGGGCATCCAGCCAGCCCTTGTCGGGCAGCGCTTCGGCTTGGGCCTTGGCGGAAACCTGGGAGGTGGCCATGGAGGGCGCGATTTTCATTTTTGGCGCGTCGGCCTCCCTGGTCTTTTTTTGAAGGGGAGCCATCGCGGTGTTGAGCCACTTGGATCCCGCATTGGAAAAGTCCACGCGAATGCGTTGCACAGGGCGCCCCTCGTGGGTGATGGATTGCGCCTCCTTGACTTTGCCGGACCCCCATTCCGGGCAATTGGGGTGAATGACGGTTTCACCAAGTTCAAAACGGACGGTGTCCATGCTCATAAGCTTGCGGCCAATGGCCGTTCCTGCAGGAATGGGTTGAACGAAGGGCAGGCCCATGGGGCGGGCTTTGCGCGTTCACAAAAAAGACTGTCTGAAACGGCTGGCGCCCACAACGGTCCCGGGCACGGCAGGGATTGTAAACGGCCGCAGGCGGCAGTGTGCGGAACCATTGTATCCGCGGCTTTTGAAGGACGGTCAAAGCCCGGCCGGCGCGGTTTGGCGCGGCGCCGTTTTCTGTTCGGCTTCGTTTTTGTATTTGAGCGCCAGCAGGCCCAACCCGAGGGCCAAAGCGGCAAAAAGTACGCACACACTGATGGCAATCGCCATGATGGAACGGTTTGAGGAATGGGCGGGGGCCGTCTGGCCGATCCTTTTTTCGATTTTGTTGTTGGATTCGATGGAAAGGGCCGCGAGGTCCGACCATGACATGACAGGGTTGGCTTCATTGGCGGTTTGGCCGGAGACAAGCGAAACGCCAAGGGCGGTTTCCATCGCGGATTCGGCCTGATCCAAACCTTCGCTCATTTCCGCGGAAATATCCGCCTTGTCAGCCGTGTGGTCGCGGACAATCACACTGCCGGCGAATTCCAGCAGCACAAAACGGGTGTCGCCAATGAAAAATTCATCGCCAGCGGTCAGCAACCCGTTTTTTTTGTATTGGCCGTTGTGCAGAATGCCCACCGAGGATTGGCGGATGTCGGTGAATTCCACCGTATGGTTGGGCAGGATTCGGACAAGGCAATGTTGGCGAGAGACTTCCGAGAACGGCAGGCGGATGGTGCTGTCACCGCTGCGACCAATGATGAATTCGGATTTTTCAATCGTCAGCCGTTCGGAACGGCCATTTTTGGTGGTGCATAGGAATGTGATAAAACTTTTCATGTCTTACATTTAGATGAAAAATGACAAATCGGCTGGGGCAACACCCCGAATTCTAAATCGGAAAGGTTGGGAAATCAATGAATTAATCAGGATTTGCGCCCGATGACCTCAAGTCCGCCCAAGTAGGGGCGCAGCGCCGGCGGCACCGTGACGGAGCCATCGGCATTTTGATGGATTTCCAAAAGCGGAATCAGGATGCGTGGCGAGGCCAGCACGGTGTTGTTCAGGCTGTGGCAAAAGCGGACTTCTGTCTTGCCGTTTTCCAACTTGGCCCGGTAGCGCAAATTGAGTCGGCGGGTTTGGAAGTCGTACAAACGGCTGGCGGAGTGGGTTTCGCCCCAAGCACCCTGCGGCCGGCCATCTTTGCCAAGATCGCCACGGCCTGGCATCCAGCATTCCACATCCACCATGTCGGCGTTCTTGACACCCAAATCGCCGGTGCAGCATTGCAGAAGTCGGTAGGGAAGTTCCAAGGCGGCCAGCAATTCTTCGACGAATCCCAGCATTTTTTGGTGCCAATCGCGGCTTTCCATCTCGTCGGCGCGGCAAATGACAATCTGCTCCACCTTGTCGAATTGATGGATGCGGTAAAGGCCGGCGGTGTCGCGGCCGGCGGCGCCCGCCTCCCGGCGGAAACAGGTGGAAACGGTTGTGTAGCGGCGGGGCAGGGTTTCTTCCTCAAGGATTTCATCTTGGTGAAAACCCATCAGGCCCACTTCGCCGGTGCCGGTCAGAAACAGGTCGCGGCCGCCGTCCTCCCGCTTGCTTTCCTCGATGCAATAAGCTTGCTCGCGGCCGGCAGGAAAGAATCCCGTGCCGGTCATCAGTTCTTCCCGCACCAAGACCGGAACGCTCATGGCTTGGAATCCGTGGCGGTCGCACATGCGGTTGAATGCGAATTGCAAGACGGCGTTGTGGAGGCGCTGGCCAAGGCCGGTCAGGACATAGGACCGTGACCCGGCCATTTTGACGCCGCGCTGGAAGTCGGCCAGCCCGAGGTTTTCAATCAGTTCCAGGTGGGTCTTGGGGGTGAAACCCTTGTTCTGCGCAAAGGATTTGCCGGGGTCGAAGGCCGGGGTTCCCACACGGCGGATTTCCTGGTTGCCTTCCGCATCGGAGCCCACTGGCAGCGGGCCAAACAGGGCTTGCGCATCGGCCGGTTGGGGGATTTTCAGCCAAAGGGCCAAGCGGCCGGCCTCCAGCTGGCGGATGGACTCCTCCAGTTCCGGCTCCTGGCTGGCGATTTCAAGCGGGCGGGCCTTGAGGGCTGCAAGTTTCGCCTCCAATTCGGCTTTTTGCGCACCATCGGCTTTTTTGAGCAGGCCCATCGGGGGGCCGATGTCCTTGCTGAGGCGGTTTTTTTCCGCTGTCAATTCCTGGAGCTGCGTCTGGGCGCCGCGCACAGCGGCATCCACCGCCAGCAAGCCGTCAATGTCCGCCGGCATGGCTTTGTTCTTGGCGCCAAGGCGGTATTTGTCGGGATTTGCGCGGAGGTCTTTGAGGTCGATCATGGCGAGTGCATGGGAAAGGGAGAAAAGGCAGCGGATTGTAATGTGCAAAACCCTATTCGGGCCGGTTTCGATATGATGACCAAACAAGGGGAATGTACTTTTACAAACCATCCAAATGAGTTGTTTTCAAATGATCCTAGCCAAAGCCTCGGCGACCTCGCCTGAACCGCTCGGACTTTCAATTGCCCCTTATTTGGTTGCCTTGGTCGTGGTTGCGGTGGTGGCCGGTTATTGGAATGTGTTTGCCAAAGCCGATCGCAAGGGGTGGGAATGCTTGGTGCCTGGCTGGAATGCTTATATTTTGGCGAAGATTGCCCACCGCCCAGGATGGTGGGCAATCGGATTTCTGCCATGTTTTTTTTTACTGGGGGCCGCCTGCTGGCAAGTGCATGTCACCCGGATTCATTGGTGGTGGCTGATGGTGATTCCCGGACTGCCACTGGCAGTCTGGTTGCATTGCCGGCTGAGCTTCGATTTGGCCAAAGCATTCGGCCGAGGCCATCATTTTGGCTTGCGGCTGGCTCTGTACCCCATGTTTTATGTTCCTTTTTTGGGGTTCGGCTATTGCGAGTACCGCGCGAAAAAACGCGCCACAAACGAATGAACGGGCCGGGCATGTACACTCCGGTCCATGGCCATGGATTCAAACAACGACATCAAGCGCGTGCAGGAAGCCACTGACTTGGTGCGGTTGGTCGGCGAGCATATCCAGTTGCGGTCGGCCGGCCGCGAAATGGTGTGTTTGTGCCCCTTTCACAACGACAAGACGCCTTCCATGCGGATCAGTCCGCAGAAGCAGATTTTCAAGTGCTTCGCCTGCGGGGCTGGCGGCGACTGCTACGCCTTCATGATGAAGTACCACCGCATGGAGTTCCGCGAGGCGCTGCAGAAATTGGCCGAGCGTGCGGGTGTCACCCTGACGCCGTTCAAAGGTGGCGGCGGACAGGCGGCCGACGATGCCGGTGCGGCGCGCAAGCGGGTGGCCGAGGCCAATGACAAGGGTCTGGCTGGCTTTGTTCGCTGGTTGGCGGACCCGCAAGTTGGCAAGGCCGCGCGTGCGTATTTGGAAAAACGCCGTGTGTCGCCGGATATGATCGGGGCCTTCCAACTCGGCGCCGCCCCGGACCAGTGGGATGCACTGGCCCGCGCGGTGGAAGCGCGCAAATTGGACCCCAGGGCTTTTGCCGAGGCCGGCCTGATCGCCCCGCGCGCCGGCGGCGGTCACATGGACAAATTCCGCCACCGGCTGATGTTCCCCATCCACGATGAATTGGGTCGGGTGGTGGCCTTTGGCGGCCGCGTGTTGCCGGATTCTGCGCGCGATGAAAAGTCGGACGCCAAATATCTGAACTCGCCCGAGACGCCGCTGTTCCACAAAAGTTCGACCCTGTACGGGCTGCACCAGGCGCGCAAAGCCATCATCGACACCAAGACCGCAATCCTGGTCGAGGGGTACATGGATGTGATCGCCTGCCACCAATATGGCGTTTCCAACGCCATCGCGGCCCTGGGCACGGCGTTCACGCCGCAGCATGCCGAGAAACTGCGCCGCTATTGCGACCGGCTGGTGTTCGTGTTCGACGGCGATGCGGCCGGGCAGAAGGCGGCGGATCGCGCGGCGGGGGTGATTTTTGAGGATCGCGCCGTTGAAATCGTGCTGTCGCAGTCGCTGGATGTGGACATTTGCGTGCTGCCCGGCACCGAAGGGGCCAAGGATCCTGATGAAATCCTGAGCGGGCCCGATGGCCGCGCCAAGTTTGACGCGCTGGTGAATTCGGCCGAAGACGCGTTGTCTTTCCTGTTCAAAAAAGTCGCCTCCGAGGCCGGTTCCGCCGGCTCCCTGGCCGGGCGGCAACGGGTGATCGAGGCTTTCTTCGACCGCTTGGCGCGACTGGGCATCACCAAGGTCGGCGG
>CANIYR010000036.1 GCA_947471825.1 Phycisphaeraceae bacterium
GGCCATCGGCGAAGCGGCGCCCATCCTGATCCTGGGCGGGGTGGTTTACATCACCTTTCTGCCGGGCCACCTCATGGACAGTTTCACCGTGATGCCGCTTCAAATCTTTTCCTGGGCGTCGGAGCCCAAAGCCGATTTCCATGAACTTGCCGCGGCAGGCATCCTCATCCTGATCCTGGTGCTGGCGGCCTTCAACGGCATCGCCGTTCTCATCCGCCACAAAACGACCCAATAAACCCCCTTTTTGCACAGCCCCCATGCATACTGAAACGGCACCCCCGCCCCCGCTGCTCACCCTGCGCGATTTCCGCTGCTGGTACGGCTCCTACGAAGCCATCAAAGGCGTCAGCATGGATGTCGCGGAGAAAAAAGTGACCGCCTTCATCGGCCCCTCTGGCTGCGGAAAATCCACGCTTTTGCGCTGGTTCAACCGCATGAACGACCTGGTGCCGGGCGCCCGCGCTCAGGGCGTGATGGATTGGGGCGGGACCAACCTGCTCGACCCCAAACTGGATGTGGTGGCCCTGCGCCGGCGCATCGGCATGGTGTTCCAGAAAGCCAATCCGTTCCCCAAAAGCATCTACGACAATGTGGCGTTCGGGCCCCGGCTGCACTGGAAATTGTCGAAAGCCGAACTGGACGGCATCGTCGAGCATTCGCTGCGCCGGTCCGCCCTGTGGGACGAGGTCAAGGACCGCCTGCACCAATCGGCCCTGGGTTTGTCCGGCGGCCAGCAGCAGCGCCTGTGCATCGCCCGCACCGTCGCATCCAAGCCGGAAATCCTGCTGATGGACGAGCCCTGCTCGGCGCTCGACCCCCGTTCGACCCTGGCGATCGAGGAACTGATGGACGAATTGCGCCAGGAATTCACCATCATCATCGTCACCCACAACATGCAGCAAGCCGCCCGCGCCAGCGATTACACGGCTTTCCTTTACCAGGGCGAATTGGTGGAATTCGGGGAAACCGCCAAGGTCTTCACCACCCCCGTCAAGAAACAAACAGAAGACTACATCCGCGGCAAATTCGGCTAAAAGGAAAAACATGCCACGCATCCTCATCATCGAAGACGAAGCCGACCTGCGCGAACTGGTCGCCTGGCACCTCACCAAGGAAGGCTTTGAAACCGCCTCCGCCGCCTCCGGCGAAGAGGGCCTGACCCTGGCCGTCCGCGAGGCCGAGGCCGGCCGCCCGTTTTCCCTCGTCCTGCTGGACTGGATGCTACCGAAAATGAGCGGCATCGAAGTCTGCAAGACCCTGCGCCAGAACGCCAAAACCGCAGCCCTGCCGGTCCTGATGCTGACCGCCCGCGGCGAGGAAACCGACATCGTGCGCGGGCTGGAAGCCGGCGCCGACGATTACGTGACCAAACCCTTCAGCCCCAAGGTGCTGGTGGCCCGCGCCCAAGCCGTGCTGCGCCGCACCCAACCGGTGGATGCCGAAGCCCCCATCCGGGCCGGCAAGATCACACTCGACCCCGCCCGCCACGAGGTGACCGCCGCGGGGCTCAGCGTCACCCTGACCAGCGGCGAATTCAAGTTCCTGCGCCTGCTTTTGACCCGTCCCGGCCGGGTTTACACCCGGACCCAGATCATCGGCGCCGTGCACGACGGCTTCGCCGCCGTGACCGACCGTTCGGTGGATGCCATGGCGGTGCAATTGCGCCGCAAACTGGGCGCCCACGGCGATGTGGTCGAAACCGTGCGCGGCGTCGGTTATCGTCTGAAGGCGTGACCATGAAAATCCCCCCCCACGAACTGGCCAAAGCCCTTGCCGACGCCACCGCCCACGCGGCCGGGCTGTCCCGCGAAAACGCCGAATTGCAATCGGTACTGGGCGCAATGCGCGAAGCGGTGGTGGCCGTGGGCCCGGATGAGCGCATCACCCGCGTCAATGCAGCCGCAGCCCCGTTGCTCGGCATGACCGCCGATTCGGCGCGCGGCCGCCTGCTTGGCGAATCGCTGCGCCACCCGGTCATCACCCGCGTGGCCCGCGCCGGACTGTCCGGCAAGGTGGACGAGGGCGAGATGGAGATTTTCGTGCCCGCCAAGAACGCTTCCCCCGGCGGCTCCTCCGCGCTGGCCCGCCGCCTGTTCCAGGTGCGCGGCACACCGATGCCCGGCCGCACCGGCGCCGTTTTGGTGCTGCATGATGTGACCCAATTGCGCCGGCTGGAGGTGGTGCGCCAGGATTTCGTCGCCAACGCCAGCCATGAAATCAAAACCCCGGTGGCCGCCATCCAAGGGGTGGTCGAGACCCTGGCCGACGCGCCGGAGATGAATGAAACCGACCGCGCCCGTTTCATGGACATCCTGACCCGCCAGACCTCCAGGCTCTCCAAAATCATTGAAGATTTGCTGACCCTCTCGCGCATCGAGCGCGGCTTGGCGGTGGATCTGGCCGGCTTCTCGCCGGAACCCCTCGCCCCCATCGGCTCGGCCGCCGTGGAAGCCTGCGCACCCCGCGCAAATGCGGCCAAGGTGCTGATTGAAGCCGATTTTGACGCCGGACTGGCGCTTCCGTGCGATCCCTCCATGATCGAACGCGCCCTGGTCAACCTGCTGGAAAACGCCATCAAATACGGCGGATCCGGCGGCCGGGTGGCCTTCCGCATCGCGCGCGAAAACAACCAGGCGGTGCTGGAAGTGCGCGACTTTGGCGCGGGCATTTCCTCCGAACACCTGCCGCGCATTTTCGAGCGTTTCTACCGCACCGACAAGGCCCGCTCGCGCGAGCAGGGCGGCACGGGCCTGGGCCTCTCCATCGTCAAGCACATCGCCGAGTCCCACGGCGGGCGCGTGTCGGTGGAAAGCTCCCCCGGCGCCGGCGCCACCTTCCGCATCCACCTGCCGTTGGCGCCGCCGCCGGCCGCGCTTCCGGCCTGACCGGCACTTCCCCCTTACCCCCACACCCATGCTCCTCTCCCGCCAGCTCGAAAAAATCCGCAAAGAACTCCTGCACATGGGCGCCTTGTGCGAGGAAAGCGTGGACTGCTCGGTCCGCGCCATCCTGACCCGCGACGCCGACCTGGCCCGCAAGGTCATCGACAACGACGACCAGATCGATGACGCCGAAATCGAGCTGGAGGAGGAATGCCTGCACGCCCTGGCCCTGTACCAGCCGGTGGCCTTCGACCTGCGCTATTTGGTGGCGGTGCTCAAGATCAACAGCGACCTGGAGCGCATCGGCGACCTGGCCGCCAGCTTGTCGGAGGCGGCGGTGATGCTGGCCTCGCGCCCGGCCTCGGTGGAGATTCCCTTCGACCTCGCGGGCATGAGCCGCACGGTTCAGGAAATGCTGCACAAGTCGCTCAACGCATTGGTCAACCTGGATGTGAAACTGGCCGCCGAAGTGCGCGCCCAGGACGACATCGTGGACGACATCCACCGCGGCGTGTACGAGGCGGTGCAGAAGATGATCCAGAACGACCCGCGCTCGGCCGAACTGGCCATCGCCTACCTGGGGCTCTCGCGCAAGTTGGAGCGCATGGCCGACCACGCCACCTACATCGCCCGCGACGTGGTGTGCCTGACCGAGGGGGATTTCTCGTCCTACCACCCGCGGTCGGACAAGGAATCGCCGGCCAAGCAGCCGTGAAAGCAAGCGCACACGAACCGGCAAGCGCCCGCAAGGGCGCTTTTTTTGCGCCTACAATCCCCGCCCCATGACCCAACCCATCGTCACCCGCTTCGCCCCCTCCCCGACCGGCGCCCTGCACATCGGCGGCGCGCGCACCGCCCTGTTCGCCTGGGCCTTCGCCCGGAAGCACGGCGGCAAGTTCATCCTGCGCATCGAGGACACCGACCAGCGCCGCAGCTCCAAGGATTCGGCCGCCGGCATCCTGCGCGACCTGCAGTGGATCGGCATTGACTGGGACGAGGGCCCGATGCCGGCCGAAGGCGACCCGGGCGGTTACGACCACCAAAAGGGCGAAAGCGGCCCGTATTTCCAGTCGCAGCGGCTGGACATCTACAACCAGCACATCGAAGCCCTGCGGAAGGGCGGCTTCGCCTACGAGGACCAGGGGGCGGTGCGCCTGCGCATGGGCAAAGACATCACCCATGACGATGCCGTGTTCGGCACCATCACGGTCCCGGGCAAGGATCTGGAGGATTTCGTCATCAAGAAAGCCGACGGGTTCCCCACCTTCCACCTGGCCGTGGTGGTGGACGACGCCCTGATGGGCACCACCCATGTGCTGCGCGGGGCCGAGCATCTGCCCAACACCCCCAAGCATGCGGCGCTCCTGGATGCCCTCGCGCAGGTCATGCCCAACCCCGAGAAATACGCGCGGCCGGTTTGGGCGCACATGCCCAGCATCATGAATCCGGGCGGCAGCAAAATGAGCAAGCGCGACAAGGCCAAGGTGGCGCGCGAGGCGGCGCAGAAAGCGGGCCTTGGGATGGGCGTGGTGCAAGGCATGGAAGATGCGCTGTTCGCCTCTTTCATGAAGAAAGAAACCGACGACAAGGGCCTGGCCGAAGTCATCGCCGCCCACTTGGGCGTAACCCTCCCCGAAATCGAAGTCCTCGACTTCGCCAAGAGCGGTTACCTCCCCGCCGCCATCCTCAACTACATTGCCTTGCTCGGCTGGAACCCCAAGACCGAAGTGGAACGCTTCGACCTGCCCGAGTTCATCGAACGCTTCACACTCGAAGGCATCCACAAGAGCAATTCCACTTTTGATCGCGAAAAACTGTTCCGCTTCAACGCCGAACGCATCGCCGCGCTCACCCCGGCCGCCTTCAGCACCCGCGCCGCCGGGTTGGCTCCGGCCGAATTTGCCGGCTTGATGCAGGACGAAACCAAGTGGCACCTGTTCTGCAAGGCCTACCAGCCGCGCGCCCGCACCTTGAGCGAACCCTTCCGCATCGGCCGTTTCTTTGTGGCCGCACCGGTCTGGAACTTCGCCGACAAGGGTGTGGCAAAGGCGGGCTTCGGCCCGGGTGGCGAGGCCCCCGGCCTTTTGGCGCAAATGCAGGCCGCCTTTGCCACCCTGCCTGAAAACGGCTTCGGCAAGGCCGCGCACGACTGGATTGCTGCCCAAGCGGCGGAAAACCCGGCCATCGGCATGGGCAAATGGGCCGGCGCTCTGCGCGTGGCCATCTCGGGCTCAACCACCACGCCGGATTTGGAAATCTCGCTGGATTTGCTGGGGCAGAAAGAGACGCTCAAGCGGATGGCGGGATGCTTGGGGAATGTGCCGAAGTAAGGGAGGGTCGGCTTTAGCCGACCTTGATGCGCGCACGATGAAAGCCCCAGGGTTCGCGGATGATTTCCGCCAGCCCTTGGGCTTTTTTCATCCCTTGCGCTGCGCGTGGTCGGCTAAAGCCGACCCTCCCACCCCGCAACTCCCCTCCCCGCACCTGCCCCCCAGCATCGCGCCCAACCTTATCCGGTTGCGCGCGAACACCGAATACGCCTTCTCCGCCAGCCAAGCCAACCCCGGCCAGGCCGTCCACGCCGTAACCCAGCCGAGACCCAATGCGCAGTAAGCCATGCGCACCGCCGCCAAGCGGACCAGCACCTGGCCATCCGGCGTCATGCCGTGCAGCACCGCCATCAGCCGCTCGCGGTCGTAGCCGGGTGGAAAGGCCGATTCCTGCGCCGTGGCCACATCCACAAAGGCCAGACGGTCTGCATGGTTACGCCGGCGCATCCAAGCCACCTCGCGGGCGCAGATGGGGCAGTGACTGTCGTGAAACAGGGTGAAGACGGGCATGGGCGAAAGCGTAAGGCAAGGCAGCTTCGCCCGCCTTGCAGAAACCGCGACCAAACTCTGCACCTAAGATTTAAGTATATTCATGTGAACATTTTGCAATGTTTATTTCAGCGCCTCAAAATCGCGTCAAATCCGGCCTTCCCGGCCTTGTTTACACCCCCATCGCCTAGAATCGCCCCCGTCACCTTCCCCCCTCCTTTGGAGAGCGCCCGCATCATGGACTACCGCAACTTTCTCTGGCTCCTCATCCCGATAGCCGTGCTGGTGCTTTACAAGCCGATCTTCCGCCTGTTCGGGGTGGTCATCATTCCGGAGGACTGCATCGGCATCCTCAACAAGAAGTTCGTGCTGTTCGGCACCCACCGCTCGCTGCCAGACGGCAAGATCATCGCCTTGAACGGCGAAGCCGGCTACCAGGCCGACACCCTGGCCCCGGGCCTGTACTTCGGCTTCTGGCCGTGGCAGTACGAAGTGATCATGCAGAAGTTCATCAACATCGGGCAGGACTCGGTGGGCGTCGTGGAGACCCGCGACGGCAGCCCGCTCTCCGACGGCCGCGTGCTCGGCAAGAAAATCGACTGCGACGCCTACCAGGACGCCCGGGCCTTTCTGACCAAGGGCGGCGAGCGCGGCACGCAGCTGACCATCATCCCCCCCGGCACCTACCGCATCAACACGGCGCTGTTCACCGTGACCGAGGAGCCGCTGACCGACATCCGCGACAACATGGTGGGCATCGTCACCACCAAGGAAGGCAGGCAACTGGCCACCGGCGACATCGCCGGCCGTGAAATCTCCGGACACAACATGTTCCAGGATGCCCAGACCTTCATCAGCAACGGCGGCTACAAGGGCCGCCAGGAGCAGGTGATGCTGGCCGGCCGTTACTTCATCAACCCGCGCTTTGCGACGGTGCAGATGGAAGAAATGACCTCCGTCCCCATCGCCCATGCGGGCGTGGTCATCGCCTATGTCGGCGAAGAAGGCACCGATGTGACGGGTGAAACCTTCAAGCATGGCAACATGGTCAAAAAAGGCCAGAAAGGCGTTTGCGTGGACCCCCTGGATCCGGGCAAATACCCGATCAACTCTTACACCCACAAGGTGGAAAGCGTGCCCACCGCCAACATCGTGCTCAACTGGGCCACCGGCAAAAACGAATCCCACAACCTCGACAAGAACCTGTCCACCATCGCCGTGCGTTCGGCCGACGGCTTCACCTTCAATTTGGATGTGAGCCAGATCATCCACATCCCGCGCTCGGATGCGCCCAAGGTGATCGCCCGCTTCGGCTCGGTGGCCAACCTGGTCACCCAGGTGCTGGAGCCGACCATCGGCAACTACTTCCGCAACGCGGCCCAAAGCGCCGACGCCATCGACTTCCTGCGCGGCCGCAGCCAGCGCCAAGACGATGCCAAAGTGAAAATCGCCGAAGTCTTGCGCGAATACAACGTGGTGGCGGTGGACACCCTGATCGGCGACATCGACCCGCCGGCGGCGCTCATGAAGACGCTGACCGACCGCAAGATCGCCGAGCAGGAGCAGGTGACCTACAACACCCAGCGCATGGCCCAGGACGCCCGCAAGCAATTGGAGCAGTCCAAGGCGCAGGCCGACACCCAGCCCAGCGTGGTGAAGGCCGAGCGCGATGTCGAAATCGCCCGCTTCAACGCGCAATCCTTCATCGAGAATTCCAACGGCAACGCCAAGGCATCCGTCATCAGCGCCGAGGGCGCGGCCAAGGCCATGGTGCTCAAGGCCGAGGGCGACGCCAAGGCCAAGACCGTGAACGCCGAGGCCGACGCCAACGTGCTGCGCATGGTCGGCGACGCCGAAGGCAAAAAGATCACCGCCGTCGGCGTGGCCGAAGCGGAAGTCATCCGCCTGAAAACCGAGGCCGTGGGCCAGGGCAACTACGCGGTCATCGAAGTCGGCCGCGCGCTGGCGGCGGCCAAGATCCCGCTGGTGCCGCAGATCATGGCCGGCGGCGGCGATGGCGGAAGCGGCGGCGGCTCGCTGGTCAATGTGCTCTTGGCCAATCTGATCCGGGATGGGTTGGTGAAGAAAGATGAGGTGGCGGCGGCGCCCAAGGTGATGGCGGCTGCGCCTGATGTGACGAAGAAGTCATGAAAAATCCAGTTTTCCCGAAAGCCACCCGCCGCAAGCGGGTGGTTTTGCATGGGCACGCGCCAACCCCGCGCCTCCCGCTAAAATCCCCGCCCCATGTCCACCCCCCCCATCGTCTCGAAATTCGGCGGCTCCTCCCTCGCTGACGCCAACCAGTTCCGCAAGGTGCGGGACATCCTGCTGGCCGACGCCAACCGCCGCTTTGTGGTGCCGTCGGCGCCGGGGAAACGCAACGACAAGGACCAGAAAATCACCGACCTGCTGTTCCTCTGCCACGAGCACGCCTCGCGCCGGCTGCCGTTCGAGGAGGTGTTTGCCATCATCCACGCCCGCTTTGTGGGCATCGCCACCGAGCTGGGCCTGCCGGCCGGCTTCATCGACGGCCTGACCGCCGAACTGGCCAAAACCAAACTGGAAATCGCCCGCCAGGGCGAAGCCGGCCGCAAGGCCGACTACGCCGCCAGCCGCGGCGAGGCCATCAACGGCCGCATCCTGGCCGCGCTTTTGGGCTGGGACTATGTGGACGCCGCCGAGGTGGTGTTCTTCGGCAAAGACGGCCGGCTGGATGCCGGCAAGACCTACGCCACCCTGGCCGCGCGCGTCAAAAACGGCCCGGCGGTCATCCCCGGCTTCTATGGCAGCGATGCCGAGGGCCAGGTCAGGACCTTCAGCCGCGGCGGCTCGGATGTGTCGGGCTCCATCGTCGCCCGCGCGGTGTCGGCCAGCGTGTACGAGAACTGGACCGATGTGCCCGGCATGCTGATCACCAACCCCAAGATCGTGCCCGGGGCCTTCACCATCGAGGTGGTCACCTACCAGGAACTGCGCGAACTCTCCTATTCCGGCGCCACCGTGCTGCATGAAGACGCCGTGTTCCCGGTGCGCGAGGCGCAGATCCCGGTCAACATCCGCTCGACCAACGACCCCAGGCACCCCGGCACCCTGATCGTGCCGCGCGAGCATCCGCAGGCCAAGATCGGCTACAACATCACCGGCATCGCCGGCCGCAAGGATTTCACCGTCATCCAGATCGAAAAGGCGATGATGAACGCCGAGGTCGGCTTCTGCCGCCGCGTGCTGTCTGTGCTGGAGGAAAACGGCGTTTCTTTTGAACACATGCCCAGCGGCATCGACACCCTGTCCCTGGTCATCCAGGACAGCCAGCTGGCCGGCGGCAAGCTGGATGCCATCCTGGATCAGCTGCGCCACACCATCCGCCCGGACACCATCGAGGTGCGCAAGAACCTGGCCCTGATCGCCACCGTGGGCCGCGGCATGTCGCGCATCCCGGGCCTGGCCGCCCGCCTGTTTGGCGCGCTGGCGGATGTGGGCATCCACACCCGCATGATCGACCAGGGCAGCAGCCAGCTCAACATCATCGTGGGCGTGGACGCCGACCGTTTCGAGGATGCCGTGCGCATCATCTACAACGCCTTCGTCAGCGAATCGGGCCGGATGGAACGGCTGGTCGCATGAGGCCGCCCGCGCCGCTTTGGGTTCTTGCTCTGGCCCTGGCCTCCGGCTGCGCATCTTCGCCCGAGACGCCGGAAGCCCGCCGCCACCGCGCCGCGCAACTGGCTTTGGGGCTGGCGCATGTTGCACCGCGCATCCCGCCCGGGGAAGCCCGCGTTTTTTCGCGCGTGGCGGTCGAACGCTGCGCCGACTTGCGCGAAAAATACCGCATCGGCCTCAACCACAACCTGCACAATGTGCTGGTGTACTGGGGCCTCAAGGACCGCGGCTTCTGCTGGCATTGGCAGGAGGATCTGCGCCAAACGCTGGAAGCCGCGGCGCACCCGAACCTGGAACTCCACGCCATCGTCGCCTCGCCGGGCTCGCTGTGGCATGAACATCATGCGCTGTCGGTGACGGCACCCGGGGCTGCTTGGAACGAGGGACTGGTGCTCGACCCGTGGCGCGAGGAAGGCCTGCTGTGGTTCGGGCCGGTCAAAACGGATGATTTTCCGTGGATGGAAGAACCCTGATCCGCCCTACAATGGGCTTCATGACGCCATCGCTTGACAGCCTCATGGAATCCGCCACGGCCGCCCTGATGCGGACCGACCACGCCGCCTGCGAAGCCTTGTGCCTGCAGGCCTTGGCACAGGCCCGGCAAGCCAGGGATTGGGACACCTACCTGCGCATCCTGCGGCCGCTGCAAGAGGCCCGGCGTTGGCGGCGGCAATTGGTGGCGGACGAGGCCGAGCGCCACCTGGCGCCCGGCAAAGCGGCGGAGTTCCTGGCCGCCGGCGAAGCTTTGGGCGATGCCATGCTGGCGGCCTGCACGGCCCCGCCGGGCTCCCCCGAACGGGTGGCCGAGTTGGAAGACCAATTGAACATCCTCTGCGAACACGAAAAACTGCACCAAGCCCTCGCGGCGACGGTGAAAACCCTTGCCAAAGGCCCCGCATGAATCCGCAAAAACGTTACATCCTTGCCATCACCGGCGCCAGCGGCGCCCTGTACGCGCGCCGCCTCCTGGAAATGATGCTGCGCACCGGGGCGGACATCCATCTGGTCGTCTCCGACCCCGGCCGCCGCCTCTTGGCTGAAGAAATGGGCGGCCACGACCTGCTTGAAGGCCTGCCGGCCGAGCGCATCATCGCCCACAATGTCAAAGACACCGGCGCCGCCATCGCCTCCGGCTCGTTTCTGTGCGACGGCATGGTGATCGTCCCCTGCACCAGCCACACGCTCGCCTCGGTGGCCAATGGCTTTGGTGACAACCTGGTCCACCGCGCGGCGGCCGTGTGCCTCAAAGAGCGGCGCAAATTGGTCCTGCTGCACCGCGAGATGCCGCTGTCACTCATTGACATCCGCAACATGGAGCAGGCCACCCTGGCCGGCGCCATCGTGGCCCCGGCCAACCCTGGCTTCTACACCGAGCCGAAAACCATTGACGACTTGGTGAATTTCGTCTGCGCGCGGGTGATGGATTTGCTGGGGGAACCCGGGCATGGGGTGAAAAGATGGGAATAGGGGAGGGCCGGCTTGAGCCGGCCACACACGTCCGGCTGAACCTCCATCGCCACATGCATCCGCACCAACCGGCCCGCAAACGAACCTTTTTTGCCTCTTGAATATTCAAACGGCAGGCCAAAGCCGACCCTCCCTTCATGCTCACCCCCCTCCTGCGCATCTCCAAGGACATCAAACTCTCCCACTCGGTGTTCGCCATGCCGTTCGCGTTGCTCGGCGCCTTTCTGGCCACCAGCCAACGCGCCGCGCCTGGCGCATCCAAATGGCCGCACTGGGGCGAGCTCGCCCTGGTGATACTCAGCATGATCTGCGCCCGCACCTGGGCCATGTGCGTCAACCGCCTTGCCGATGCCGACATCGACGCCCAGAACCCGCGCACGGCCGGGCGCGCCGTGCCCTCCGGCGCGGTGTCGCGGGCGATGATGGGCACGGTGGCCATGCTGTCGGCCGGCGGCTTCATCGCCAGTTGCGCCGGTTTCCTCCTGTGGGGCAATTTCTGGCCGACGGCGCTGGCGCTGCCGGTGCTGGCCTTGCTGGGCGCCTATTCGTATGCCAAGCGCTTCACCTGGGCCTGCCACCTGCTCTTGGGCATCACCCTGGCCATCAGCCCGTGCGCGGCGGCCATTGCCTTGGAGCCGCACACCCTGCAAACCGCCACCCCGTGGCTGCTTGCAGGCATGATCTGGTGCTGGGTCTCGGGCTTCGACATCCTGTACGCCCTGCAGGATGTGGAAAGCGACCGCGAGCACGGCGTGTTTTCCATCCCGGCCAACCTCGGCGAAAAACCGGCCCTGTGGATCAGCCGCCTGCTGCACCTGGGGGCCGCCGGTTTTCTGACGACCTTGGTCCTGGCCGATCATCATCTGGGTGCCGGCTTCGCGCTGGCCACGGCCGTCACCATCGGCTTGCTCGCGCTGGAACACATTCTGGTCGCCTTGGATGCCAGGAAAAACCTGCCGATGGCCTTTTTCACCGTCAATGGCGTCATCAGCCTGCTCTTGGGCGCGGCCGGCATCTGGGATTTGCTGCGCTGAAAAAGCCGCGGGGATGTTCTGAAATGTTTGTTTGTGTGTCATAATGACCGAAGCGGCGCGTCTGGTGACCCGTCCAGCCCTTGGGCGAAATGTTCCATTCCCTTTCCGGATCCCCCTCCCATGTCGCCATCCATCCTGCGCCTGACCCCGGCCGCAGCCCTGCTCGCCCTGTCGCTGGCCGCCTGCCAATCCGCCAACCCTTACGCCTCCATCAAGCAGGCCGTGCCCGAGACGCCGGCCAACAACCCGGTGCTCAAGGAGCGCGGCGAAACCCCGGAGCAGCACGACGCCCGCATGCTGTGGTTCCGCGACGCCCGCTTTGGCATGTTCATCCACTGGGGCCTGTACGCGCAGGCCGGCGGCGAATGGAAGGGCAAATTCGTGCCGCCCAACAACGGCTGCCAGGAATGGATCATGCACACC
>CANIYR010000037.1 GCA_947471825.1 Phycisphaeraceae bacterium
CAATGCGGCCGGCCCGGTCATGAACCTTTACCTTCTGGCCAAACGGCTGCCCAAAGAGGCCTTTGTAGGCACCGGCGCGTGGTTTTTCCCGGTGGTCAACGCCATCAAGATACTCATCGTCTGTCCGGCTTCCGGCACCTTCACCTTGGAGAATGCTTGGCTGGCGCTGACGCTGACCCCGTTCGTTCTGGCCGGTTGCTGGGCAGGCTTCACGCTGGTCAAGCGGCTGCCGGAGCGGTCTTTTCAGCCGGTGGTTCGGCTGTTCATTTTGGCGGCGGCGGTGCGGATGCTGTGCGCCTGAGGCCCCTCTGCCCGGCGGCCAAGGGCCGATTACAATCCGACCCTTATGTCCACCCTTTCCGACAACACTTACCAGTCTCCGCTGTCCCGCCGCAATGCTTCGCCACAGATGCAGTTGATCTGGTCCGACCGCACCAAGTTCACGACTTGGCGCAAGTTGTGGCTGGCCCTGGCCGAAAGCGAGATGGAGCTTGGCCTGCCGGTCACCCAGGAACAGGTGGATGAGATCCGCGCCCATTTGGACGATGTGAACTACGAGGCCGCCGCCGCCTATGAAAAGAAGTTGCGCCACGATGTGATGGCCCATGTGCATGCGCTCGGCGACGTGGCACCCAAGGCCCGCGCCATCATCCATCTGGGGGCCACCTCTCAGTACGTGGTGTGCAACACCGAATTGCTCCAGGTGCGCGATGCGTTGCGTTTGGTCGCCGGCAAACTGGCGGTGATCATCGACCGCCTGGCCAAGTTCGCCGAAAAGCACAAAAACACCCCGACCCTGGGCTTCACCCACTTCCAGCCGGCCCAGCCGACCACCGTCGGCAAGCGCGCCACTTTGTGGGCGCAGGATTTTGCCCTGGCTTTGGATGAAGTCGAGCACCGCTTGGAAATGCTGCGTTTTCGCGGCGCCAAAGGCACCACCGGCACCCAGGCATCCTTTTTGGAACTCTTCGGGGGCGACACGGCCGAGAGCCATGCCAAAGTCGAGGAACTGGACCGCCGTGTCACCCAAAAAATGGGTTGGGATCCGGATATGCGCTTTGCCGTCACAGGCCAGACCTATCCGCGCATTCTGGACGGCATGATTGCCGCCACTTTGGCCACGGCCGCCTGCGCCGCGCAGAAATTTGCCACCGACCTGCGCTTGCTTGCCAACCGTAAGGAAATGGAGGAGCCTTTCGAGGCCGACCAGATCGGTTCATCGGCCATGGCCTACAAGCGCAACCCGATGCGTTCCGAGCGCATCTGCGGCCTGTCGCGTTTTGTCATCGGCATGACCCAGACCCCCTTTGTGACCGCCGCCGAGCAGTGGATGGAACGCACGCTGGATGACTCTTCCTGCCGCCGCCTGACCCTGCCCGAGCCCTTCCTGGCGCTTGATGGCGCGCTGGACATCGTGGTCAATGTGGTTTCCGGCATGGTTGTGTACGAAAAGACCGTGGCCGCGAATCTCAACGCCGAATTGCCCTTCATGGCGACCGAGAACCTGATGATGGCCGCGGTCAAGGCCGGCCATGACCGCCAGGAGATACACGAAGTCATCCGCACCCACAGCCAGGCCGCCGCTTTGCGTGTGAAGGCCGAAGGCGCCAGCAACGACCTGTTGCAGCGGCTGGAAAGCGAGCCTTGCTTTGCGGGCGTCAATTTGCACGCCGAATTGGACGGCGCCAAATTCGTCGGCCGGTCGCCCAGGCAGGTGGAGGAGTTCATCGCGCAGGTGGCCGACCCCATCCGCGGGCGCTATCGCGCCGTCCTTGGTTATGAGGCTGCGCTTAAAGTATGAACCAAAGTTTGCGGCACCCTGGGGGTGCTTGGCCCGGGTAGCTCAGCTGGATAGAGCGGCGCTTTCCTAAAGCGCAGGTCGTTGGTTCGAATCCAATCTCGGGCATTGTGAAAAACCCCGGCCTTGGCCGGGGTTTTTGCATTGAAGACAGGCCTTCTTCACGGCCATTCCACGCCGATTTCATCGGCCATCTTGTTGCATCGTGCATCCCACTCCCCGTACATCTTGGAGGGGTCGGTGCCGGGGTTGGTCGGCACGCCCAAGTAGACCAGCGATGCCTCCAGCGTGTTGGCGACATAGGGTCCGGCCACCGTGCCGCCGTAATGGCCGAATTTTTTAGAGGGGTCGCGCAGGAAGCAACCGACCACAAGCCGCGGATGATCCAGCGGAGCCCCCCCGATGAAGGATGAAATGTAACGGTCCTGGTAATAACCGCCACCCGTTTCCTTGGGCAACTGGGCGGTGCCGGTTTTGCCGAAGATGTCGTAGTACTTTGATTTGGCCAGCCGTCCGGTGGCATGGGTGTCGGTGTCATCCACGCCAATGACGCACATGCGCATGGCGTGGCGGGTGAGGGCCGCGCCTTTTTCGCTGATGGCGCGGGTGGTTTCCATCTTGGTGATTTTGCGCCCGTCCACCACTTCCACGGTGGGTTTCAGCAGCAGGCCGCCATTGGCGATGGCGCAATAGGCGCGCATGATCTGCAGGGTGGTCACGCTGACTTCCTGCCCCATGGGCAGCGAACTCATCGACAGGCTGGTCCATTTGCGGGCCGGGTGCAGGATGCCGTTTTCTTCCCCGCTGAGGCCTGAATGGGTGGAAGCACCGATGCCCCATCCCGCAATCATGCCATGCAGTTTGGCGGGATTGGATTTCATCGCGCCGAGTGCCATGCCGATGTTCGAAGAATAGGCCAAGACCTGGTTCCAGGTGATGGTGCCGTGGCCATGGCCTTTGTGGGCATCGTGGAGCATGCGGCCCGGGACGCGCAGTTCACCATCCGTGGTGCAGTTGAATTTGTCTTCGGGGCGCACCAGACCTTGGTCCACAAGCGAACCCCAGACCAGCGGCTTGAAGATGGAGCCGGGCTCGAAGATATCCGCCACCGCGCGGTTGCGCGCGAGTTTTTGACGCTCATCATCGCCGTATTTGCCGGACTTCGAGGGGTCGAACGGCGGCCAGTTGGCCATGGCCAGGATCTCGCCGGTATTTGGCTGCATCACGATCATGACGCCGCTTTGCACATGGTATTTGGTGCAGGTGATGGCCAACTGTTTCTCGGCCACTTCCTGAATGTGGGCATCGATGGACAGCTGCACATTTTCGCCATCCTGCGGCAGTTTGTAACCGTCGGAGCTGATCCAAATGGGTTTGCGGTGCCTGTCCACCACCGCTTCGGCAATGCCGTTGGTCGCCTGCAGACGCTTGTTCCACAGGCGCTCCAGGCCCTCAAGGCCCTTTTCGGTGCGCCGGCCGTCGGCAAGCACTTCTTCCTTGCCGGTGAAGCCGATCAACTGGCCTGCCGTCTGACCAAGGGGATAGCAGCGCAGCGAGCGCGGTTCGAGCCCAAGCCCGGGCAAGCGGTCTTCCTTGCCGGCGGATTGCGTCAGTTTGCGGAATGCCTCAAGCCGTTCCGGTGTCAGCAGGTCATCCAGCACGACATATGATTTTTTTTCACGGCCTTGCATCGCGCTTTGGATGCGGGCGATTTCAGCGGGGGAGTAAAGCAATTCACGGGCCAGGCGTTCGGGCAAAGCGCGCCAAGCGGCTTCGAATAGCGAATGGCTTTGGCCGGCTGTTATTTTCGCGACCGCTTCGTGCAGGGCCAGCACCCGTTCCTTGCCTGAAAGTCCAGAATGCATGATGTCACGCAGGGCCTGCGCATCACCGGGGAGGGCATCGGGCGGGATGGCCGCCTCGCCTTTTTTCGCCAGATCTTCAGCGGTAGGCCATTGCTTTTCAACCGTCGATTCGGCATGATCAAGCACCATCTTGGGGTCCATGAACAGGCGGTAGCGCAGCTGGCTGGCTGCCATCACGCGGCCATGGCGGTCTGTGATGGCGCCACGGAATGCGACCAACTGGCGTTTGACGGTTTGATCTTCCGCCATGTCGGCGATTTGCGCCGAGGTGTTGGCCTGGACGTAATCCAGATAGGACGGGGTGGCGTTCTCTTTTTGTGCGTTTGAAATGCACATGAACAGGCGGGAGCCCGACGCATACTTGGCCCAGCCGGATTGAAGCAGGAAAATGCGCGCCAAAAGCACGAGCATCATGCACGAGAGGAGAATGGCGACGGTGGTCACCTGTTTGCGCGACCTGGTTTCCTGGGCTTTGGCATCCATGCCGGCAAGCGTTGTCTGAATGAGGGCCTTGGCCATGGGGCTTGCAGGCTCGCCTTTGCCCGGCGTTTTCGCCGGGGAATCGCCTGGTGCGGGTGTGGCAGTTGGGATCGCAGCCGAGTGGCCGGATGCGGGCGATGTCGGAGTGCCGCTCATTGCGCCCCCTTGGCGGCTTCCGGTTCAGGAAGGACTTGTCCAGGCGGGTCCACCGGCTCCAAGGGCAACTTCACGCGCTTGCAGGCGGCAGTGATATCTTCCGGCGATGTCTTGGCGGAAATCTCGGTTTGCAGGGTGCGGGTGGCCAGCCGGTTGCGGTTGATTGCCTCATGGCAGGCCGACGCCTCGCGGGAAGTGGCACGGTCTTGCTGGCGGATGGCCAGGACCCCCATCCCGATGAGCGTCAGGCATATCACTGCGAACTTCAGCCGGAGTACCATGGAAGCATGCAAAAAGTGTTCAAAAACTAAAATGTGACGATTATTGTGCCGGGAGAATCAGCGTCATGCCCACATTGAGCATGGATTTCTCACCCTTGGGCAGTGCTTTTTTGTTGGTATCCACCAAATCCTTCACCCGCTTGCTGGAGCCCAGTTGCTTGGCTGCGATGGTTCCCAAAAGGTCGCCCTTTTGGACGACATAAGTGCGTGGGTTGGCCGTCGCGACTGCCGGCACTTGGCATGCGGCACCCAACGTGGAGCCTGGAACATTGAGCACCATGCCTATGGAAAGCTTGTTGTCAGCCGCATTGAGCGCCTGCTTGTTGGCGGTTAAAATCTCATTCCAGCGATTGCGCGAGCCCAAGGTTTTGGCTGCGATGATCGAAAGATTGTCGCCATTTTTAACCGTGTAGGTGCGACTGGCGGGGGCCTGATGCGCAACAACGGCCACGGGGGAGAGGGGCGCGGGGATCAAAGCGCCAGGCGCGGGTGCAACAGGCAAAGGGCTGGAAATGGCCGCGCTGCCATCCGCACCCACCCCGGCTTGGATGGCCCCAGGCAGATTTTGCGGGGAGTAGACAGCGATGACCGGCACCAATGAGGGGCGGGTGGCAGGGCTGCCCAAGGCCGCGTCAACAACCGAAATCGGCGCAGGGTACAGGAATTGATCACGGATTTTGTCGGGCATGTTGCCGGGATTCTGTTCGCCATGCAAGGCAAGCACACCCGAGTTGTCGGTGATTTCGCCCTGCTTGGTTTGAGACAAATGATCCGATACGATGATGCCCACCAGCAAAATGACGCCGAGTCCGAGAATGAGACCGAATTTGGTTTGGTTTGACATGATTCCCGTCCGTGGGAAAGGGGCTTTAAAAGAAAATGCGCCAGACGCTAAAGAAGCGCAAAGTATAAAAACTTATCGGTTGCCGCATGGCCCTATCATGAGCCTATTTGGACTTTTTTTCAATGACGCGCAATTTGGCCGACCGGCTTCGCGGGTTAACGGCGCATTCCGAATCGGAAGCTTCCACCGGTTTACGGGTGATCTGATCGCCCCATCCAGCATCCTTGGCGGCCACAAAAGCCTGTTTGACCGGCCGGTCTTCCAGCGAATGGAATGAAATGATGCCCGCCCTGCCGCCGGGAGCCAGGAGCCGCGGCACCGCTTCCAAGAGCGCGGCAAGCGAATCCAATTCACCGTTGACCGCAATGCGCAGGGCTTGGAATGTCCGTGTTGCCGGGTGAATGCGCGACGCTCCGGCCGCACCGCCATAGGCCTTGCGGATCAGCGCGGCCAGTTGACTTGTGGTGGTTATTTTTTCGATGCGCCGGGCCTCCGTGATGGTCTTGGCGATCCGTCGGGAAAGGCGCTCTTCGCCATATTGGAAAATGAGGTCGGCCAATTCGTTTTCCGGCAATTGCGACACCAGGTGCGCGGCGGTGGTTGCCTGATCGGTGTTCAGCCGCATGTCCAGCGGGCCGTCCTGCATGAATGAAAAACCGCGCGCCGGGTTGTCCACATGGGTGGAGGCGAAGCCCAAGTCTGCCAGGAGAGCATGGGCACCCGGAACGCCCGCTTCCCGAAGTGCTGTTTCCGCCGAAACAAACGAGCGGTGACAGGTGATCAGGCGCACATGGTGCAAGGCGGCCGCCGGCTCCAGCCGAGCCCGGGCGAAAGCAAGGTTTTCAGCATCCAGATCACAGCCAATCAGGGTTCCCCCGGGGATCATGGGCAAAATGGCCAGCGCATGGCCGCCGCGGCCCAGGGTGCAGTCCAGAAAAACCTTTTCCGGGCCCAGGGCCGGGGCCAGCAAGGTCAGGGTTTCGGAAAAGAGGACCGGGGCGTGCCCCACGGCGGCGTGGGAATCATCAAAGGAATCAGGCATGAAGGAGAGTGTAGCGGTTGCGGCCTTTTGCCCATGCGGGGTAAGGGCTATCATCCACGCATGTCCATGCATGAGCCTGACAATCAAGGGATGGGTTTGCTCGAATCCGCCTTGCGCGTACTGGGCATGCCGCGCCGCAGCCAGCAGGATTCCGACAGTTCGGGCCTCACGGCGCGCGACTTCAAGCGCATGAAACGTTCGGCTGGCGCCGTTGTCCGCGTGGAAATCATCGAATACGGTCCGCAGACTTTCGCCAAATATGAAATGGAAGTGGGCCGCGAGGCCGACACCCTGGCGGAATTCCTGGCCCAGTTGCCATCCAGCGGCGCCACTGTGCGCTGGATCAATGTGGAAGGCATTGACGATCCGGCGGTTTTGGCGGTTTTGTCCGAGTTTTATGCGCTGCATCCTTTGGCGATGGAAGATGTGGTTCACACCCACCAACGGCCAAAAGCCGAGCAGTACGGCGAAACGAATGGCTCGGCCGGCGCCGCACCGCTTTATGTGGTGATGCGCGATGTGGAAATGCAACCCGCCGAAAAGGGTGGCCAAGTAGCGATGGAATCCGAGCAGATCAGTTTTTTCATGGGGCCGGGGCTGCTGATTTCCATCCAAGAAAGTGCCGGCGATAGCTGGGATTCGGTCCGCAGGCGTTTGGCGGACCAAGCATCACGCCTGCGCGCACGCAACGCCGATTTCCTGCTTTATGTCCTTCTGGACACAACGGTTGACAGCCTGTTTCCGCTGCTCGACGGTTATTCCGACCGCATCGAGGCGATCGAAGACCGGATTTATGCCGGCGGCAACGCCGACATTGTTTGGGAGATCGGCGCGCTGCGCCGCGAGCTGATGCTGGTGCGTCGGGCGGTTGGTCCGATGCGCGAGCTTTCACGCCAATTGACCAACGACCATGTGCCGGGCATCAGTGATGAAACCCGCACCTATTTGCGCGATGTGCACGACCATGCCGTGCAAATCGTTGATTTGCTTGAAACTTACCGCGATCTGGCCACCGGATTGTCGGAAACCTGGTTGGGCATCCAAGGGCATCGCATGAACCAAGTGATGAAGACCCTGACGCTCCTCACGGCCATTTTCATCCCCATCACCTTTGTGACCGGCCTTTATGGCACCAATTTCAAGATTTTGCCGATGGCGGATCATCCCCATGGCTTCCTGTTCATGGTCGGTGGCTGTTTGGTAATTGTCGGCTGCATGGTGCTGTGGTTCATGCGGCGACGCTGGTTTTGATGAGGGCCGCCGCCCAAGCGCTTTTTGGGATACAGTAGCCTTTCTATGCAAGCACTTCTCAACCTTTGGCGCATCCCTGAACTTCGCAACCGCATCCTGTTTACGCTGGGCATGCTGGTCATTTACCGCATTGGCTACCATATCCCTCTGCCGGCTGTGGATACCGTCGCACTCAAGGCCGCCATCGGCAATTTGGATGACAAGGATTTGCTTAAAAATGTCATGGCTTACATGTCCACGTTCACCGGCGGATCACTGAGCCAGTCGACCATCTTTGCCTTGGGTGTCGCGCCGTACATTTCGGCATCCATCATCATCCAGTTGCTGTCCACCGTGTTGCCGGATTTGAAGGCTTTGCGCAAAGAGGGCGCATCCGGCCAGCAGAAAATCATGGAATACACCCGTTACCTGACCATCGCCCTGTGCATTGGGCAGGGCATCTTCGTGCTCATCAATCTGCGTACCATGGCGCATGGCATCGTTTACCCTGAGTTTGAAGGGTCTTGGGTGTTCTGGGTGGGGTGCACGGTGGCCCTGACGGGCGGGGCGATGTTTCTCATGTGGTTGGGCGAGCAGATTGACCGCTATGGCATGGGCAATGGCGTGTCCCTCATCATCACGGCCGGCATTGTGGCCACCATGCCCGATGCCGCAAGCCGCATCTACCAAAATTTTCACATGACCGGCGACAAGGGCGGCTATGACCCGATGAAAGTCGCTTTCATAGCGGCCTTGTTCGTGATTGTGGTGGCCGGCTCCATTGTCATCACCCAGTCTCAGCGCCGCATCCCCATCCAGCAGGCCAAGCACACCAAGGGCTCGGCCGTGGTGGGGGGGCAGAAAATGTATCTCCCGCTCAAGGTCAACCATGGCGGCGTGATGCCGGTCATTTTCGCCAGCACACTGATGATGTTCCCGGGGATGATCCTCAAGGTTCTTGGAAGCCGCATTGGCAAATTGGACGAGTACCACAGCGCTTTCGGCCGTGCCTACTTTCACACGGTGGAATTTTTGGCGCACGAATTCGAGGCCAATCGCATCACCGCGGGATTTCTTTACATCCTCGTTCTTGTTGGGTTGATTTATTTTTTCTCATTTTTCTGGACTTCAGTCCAGTTCAATCCTGAGGAAACCTCCACCCAGCTGCGTGACAGCGGCTCTTTCATCCCCGGTTTGCGGCCGGGGCCGCGGACGGCCGAATATTTGGAGGCGGTGATGGAGCGGTTGACTTACGCGGGTGCCGCCTTTTTGTGCGTCATCGCCGTTTTGCCCAACCTGGCATCCCACGGCATGCAATTGACGGATTCCCTGGTCATCCAATTCATGGGCGGAACCAGCATACTGATCTGCGTGAGCGTGGTGCTGGATTTCGTCCAGCGGATCGAGGCGCAGCTCATGATGCGCAATTACAGCGGTTTCCTCTCGCAGGGCGATGGCGAGGCCCCGAAGGTCAAGGCCATTCGTGGCGAGACGGCGGACATTCCGGAGTGACCTGAATTCACAAAACAAATTGAAAACCGCCCGCATGGGCGGTTTTTCGTTGGTGTGGGGCATGCACGCTATAATCAATCGGCGTCCGAGTGGAATCCGGTCCCCTTTTATGGAAAAAATGCAATGGGTCCTGCCCTGCTGATCGTGCTGGTTTTTTTGGGAGCTTTGCTGCTCTTGGCCATCCTCATCGGCCTTTACGCCATGGGTGTGTACAACGGCCTGGTGTCGATGCGCGAACGCGCCCGCAATGCGTTCGCGCAGATCGATGTGCAGTTGACCCGCCGCTATGACCTGATCCCCAACATCGTCGAAACCTGCAAGGGTTACATGGCCCACGAAAAGGGCACGCTCGAGGCGGTGATTGCCGCCCGCGCCTCGGCCACCCAGGCCCGCGTGACGGTGAACGCCGATCCCACCAATGCCGCCGGCATGGCACAACTGGGCCAGGCTGAAGGCGCGCTGACCGGTGCCTTGGGCCGCCTGATGATGGTTTCCGAAAAATACCCGGAACTCAAGGCCAACCAGAACATGATGCAGTTGACCGAGGAGCTGACCTCCACCGAAAACAAGGTGGCTTTCGCCCGCCAGGCCTACAACGATTCGGCAGCCTCCTACAACACCTACAAGAAGACCTTTCCGCCGGTCATTCTGGCCGGCATGTTCAACTTCCAGGATGCCGCCTACTTCGAGGTGGATGATCCGGCCAAGAAACAGGCGCCCAAGGTCCAGTTCTGATCCCGTCCGTTTTCCGGCCATGAAACAACCCCACCCCATGCCCCGGCATGGGGTTTTTGGATGCAAGCCATGACGACGCGTTTTTTTGAGCGGCAGGATGAAGCCAAACGCAACACCGGAAGGCTGATCGCCCTGCTGGTTCTGGGCATGGCGGGCATCGCCGGAACCACCTATGTGGCGGCGGCGTTTTTGCTGGGCTTGCTTGCCCAAAAGCGCGGCGCGGAAGTGGCCCCGATTTGGAATGCCCCGCTTTTTTTCCTGATTGCAGGCGGCACCATGCTGGTGGTGCTGGGCGCTTCGTTTTTCCGCACGGCCCAATTGCGCGAGGGCGGCGGGGCGGGGGTGGCCTTGGCCATGGGGGGGCGCGAATTGGCGCCGGGCCGTCCGGCGGATGCGGAAGAGCGGAAACTTCTCAATGTGGTCGAGGAAATGGCGATCGCCTCCGGCGTTGCCATGCCGCGCCTGTTCATCATGGAGGGTGAAAGCGGCATCAACGCCTTTGCCGCCGGATGGGATCCCGCCGATGCGGTCATCGGCGTCACCCGCGGGGCCGTCGAAAGCCTCACCCGCGATGAATTGCAAGGCGTCATTGCCCATGAATTCAGTCATATTTTAAACGGCGACATGCGGCGCAACATCCGGCTTATGGGGTTGGTTTTCGGTTTGCTGGCGCTGGCGGTGGTGGGCCGCATCCTGCTTGAGATGGGTTGGTACGCGCGGCCTTCCCGCGACCGGGACGGCAAGGGGGATCCCCGTGCCATCCTGGCGTTGCTGGGGTTGCTGTTTGTTGTCATGGGTTATGTGGGCGCGTTTTTCGGACAACTGATGCAGGCGGCCATTTCCCGGCAACGCGAATTCCTGGCGGATGCTTCGGCGGTGCAATTCACGCGCAATCCGGACGGGCTGGCCGGCGCGCTCAAGCAGATTGGCGCAAGTTCGGCGGAAGTCACCGGCGCGCGGGCCAAGGAAGCCAACCACATGTTTTTTGGCGAAGTTTCGTCGTCCCTTTTCGGCTTCCTGGCGTCCCATCCGCCGCTGGAAGAAAGAATTTTGCGTCTGGATCCTTCGTGGGATGGCGTTTATCCGCAGCCGCATCCGATGGGTGCCGGAGTGCGGATGGAGTCCCGCCTGCAGGATGACGGGGTGGGGGAGCCTGACTTTGGCCATTGGGGCGGACCCGTGGCGGGTTTGGCTGGAAATGCGTTGCTTCGGCCAAGCCCTGTCATGCCAACTCCCGGCCGGATTGCGCCTGGTTTGCCGCCGGCTTTGGCTGCCGCGGCGGCGGACCGGACCCTTGCCGGCGCAATGGTGTGCGCCCTGCTTCTGGATCGGCGTGATGCCGGCGTGCGCCAAAACCAGATATCGGCGCTGGCTGAAACGGGCCCTTGCGATGCCGCGTTGCGCGTGGCATCCGAAGTGCTCCGGCTGCCGGAAGAGGCCAGGATGGGTTTGCTCGATGCGGCTGCCATCACTGCGGCAAAATCGTCATCCGGCGATCGGGATCGGTTGTTGGCGCAGGCCGACGCGATGATCGGGGCGCTGGAGCGTGCGGACCTTTACGTCTGGTCGGCCAGGCGGGTGCTTGCAACCAGACTGTCTGCGGCGCCGTCGGGGATGCGCCATGCATCCCTGCGCGAGGTGTTGCCGCCGGCGGCACTGGTTTTGTCGGTGCTGGCCCGCGCCGGCGGGCGTTCCGGACGGATGATTCAGGCGGCATTCGGTGAGGGTGCGGCGCAGCTTGGACTCCCTGAAGACGCGTTATCGCCACCGGAAAAGTGCCGGTTTGCGGAATTGGATGCGGCGCTGGATGCGCTGGCCTGCGCATCGCCGGATGTCCGCCGGCAGATCATGCAGGCTTGCGCCGCCGCCGCGCTGGCCGACGGGCGCACCACGGCTGTGGAGGGCGATCTTTTGCACGCTTTCGAGGTTTCTTTGGGCGGTGCATAACGGCCCGTTTGGGTTCAAAGCCGATTTTTGGGGGAATACGTCATTTTTTTTCGGCATCAAACCCTTTCTTTTCGGCCATTTCGTGTGTTGCAAGGCTTTTTTCGCAACCTTTTTGCAGGAAGCCGCCCAACCCGCTTGCAGGGGGGCAAGACTAAGGCTATACTTCCCGACCACATTCTTTCTACTCGTTTACAGATACGCTATGTCGCCAACGATCAATCAGCTCGTCCGTCAGCCCCGCGAAGTGCAAGTTGCCAAGTCCAAGACCAAGGACTTGAACCAGTGCCCCCAGCGCCGCGGCGTTTGCTTGCAAGTCAAGGCCGTGACCCCCAAGAAGCCGAACTCGGCTTTGCGC
>CANIYR010000038.1 GCA_947471825.1 Phycisphaeraceae bacterium
CCTTGCCGGCCTTCATCATGGCCAGGGCGAGGGCATCCGGCCCGTCGATGTGGCCGACCAGGCAATTGCCCACCGGCATCCAGGCTTTTTCATGGCCGCCTTCGACCTTCAGGATTTTGCCTTCCGAATCCTTGCCGACGAGTTCGCCGTTTTTGGAAACGATGAAGCCGTTCCGGTACACATGGCCCAACTGCCATGAGCGCTCGGAGCCGTGGCTGGAGGCGATGAGCAGGTCGGCGTTTTCAATGCCCTGCACGACGCCGGCGGTGGAATCGCGCCCGCCTTGGCGGCGCTCGACCGAGCCGTCTTTTTTGGTTTCCACCTGCAGGCCGGCTTTGAGTTCGTCGTACCAAACGCCGGCGCTGACGCAGCGGGTTTCAAAAGCGGTGTTGCCGCTGGCGACATTCATCGTGAGGCCGGGGCACTGGGCCATCTCCAACGCGTTGGCGCCGTCCCATCCGGTGACGATGCCCCAGCAGGTGTCGGTGTACGGGTCGGCATTGAAGTGGCGCGCCAAGCGGCTGGCCTCGGCCACAAATGCACGGCCGGCCTCCTTGGGCGTAGCGACAAAAGCGGTGTAGCGCGGCATCTGCGCCGAGAGCGTTGGCAGGGCTTCCGTCAACTTCGTTTCGTAGGCGATCACCTTGGCCTGCGGGTGGCGCGCCTTGAGCGCCGCCACCACCGGCGCCCAGGCGGGGTCGGCCTGGGTCGCCTTGGAAACCACGATGGCGTAGCCGCCCTCGGCGGGAGCGGCGGCCGGAACGGCGACCGGGGCATCGGCGGCACGGGCGGCAAGCGGAAGGACGAACAGCAGGCAGGCGGTGAGGGGGAGGCGCATGGGAAGTTGAAAAGAGGAAATGTGGTCAATCACGCGCCGAACACGCCGCGCAGCAGTTCCAGCGACTTGGGCACCGCCGTCTCGGGATCTTCTTTGCCTTCCATCTCCAGCGAAATCCAGCCCTGATAGTTGGCTTTTTTCATGATGCGGGCAATGCGCGGGTAATCCAAATCGAGCGTGTACCACTTGCCGCCGCCGGGGTAAGTCTTGGCCTGCATGTAGGTGGTGTGCGGGGCCAGCATTTCCAGGCGGTCGTAGGGATCCGCCAGGAAGCAGCCGGTGTCGAGCGTCACGCCCAGCCACGGCGAATTCACCGCCTTGACGATGCGCAGCACGCCCTGCGGGGTGAGGCCCAGGCCCCAGTGGTTTTCCAACGCCATCACCACGCCGCGCTTCTCGGCTTCGGGGATGAGTTTCTGGAAGGCCTCGATCACCCAGCCGAAGGCTTCTTCCTCGGTGTGGCCGTCGAGTGGGGCCTCATAGCCTTTTTGCGTCATCAGGGTGTCGAAGTCCACCCGGTTCCAGCGGCCGGTGTTGACGCGGATGACCGGGATGCCCAATTGGTAGGCGCGCTCCAGGCTGGTGGTGGTGATCTTCACATTGTCGTCGCGCTCCTTGGCGCTGGGGTCCACGAAATCCTGGTGGGTGCTCATTGCGTACAGCGGCATCCCAAGGGAGAGGGCCCGGTGCTTCAACTTGCGCAGGAAGCCGGCCTCGTTGCCTTCCATTTCCTTCAGCATTTGTTTTTCAAGCAATTCCAAGCCGTCAAAACCCATGGCGTGGGCGCGCTCGAGGCAATGGGCCACCGGCGGCGGTTCGCCGCTAAAGCCCCAGAACGAATAGGTCGACACGCCGATCGGGTTGCTGCGGCGCGGGCCGATGGCGGACTTGGGGCCGGTGGCCGGTGCCGCGGCGCCGGGCAGGGTGCAGCCGGCAAGCAGGGCGGCCGGCGCGGCGGCCAGCGACGAGGCGATCAGGGAGCGGCGGGTGAAGGGGTTGTTCATGGCCCGCGAGTATCGCCGCCCCACCGCGGAAAATCAAGCGAAAAATCCGGCGCCGGCCGGTTTCACTTGGCAAACAGCGCACCCAGCTCGAACTTGAGCGGCACTTCCTCGGCCTCCGTCACCACCATGAGCCGCAATTTGGCGGCGCCGGCCGCCTCGCCGGGTTTCACGGCGATGGTGGATTCGGACAGAAAAACGCCCTCGCGGCCGAGCGGCCCCTCGCCGGCGGTCCATGCGCCGCCACCGCAGGATTGCCCGGTCGCGCCAAGCCATTCCACACTGCGGACAAAGGCGCCGCCGGCCGCACCTTCGTTGTCGCGTTTGTACTCCAGGCGCAGGGTGCCTTTGTTGCGCCGGTCCACGGTGGCCTCCTTCACCCGCACCAGAAGGCCTTCGGCCACCTTGTTCCAACCCGGGCCGGCGGCGGCGGGGATTTCAAAAGTTTCCTCCTTGCGCGAGAGGATGGCGCGGACGGTGACGGCCAGCTTGCCGATGCGGTCGGCCGGCGCCGTCAGTTTCAATTCGCGGGATTTGACCGCCACCTCCTGCTCGCCGCTGCGGGACAGCCACGCGTCGCGGGCGCCTTTGGGCGCCGGAACGGGCGCCAGCAAAGATTGCTTCTGGTCGTCCTCGGCCGCCTCCACCTCCATCGCGGCACAGACCGCCACCACCACCGGATCCTTCACATTGCGCGGATCCTTGATGGAGAGCATCCCCTCCATCCGCACAGTGTGGGCCTCCTTGATGGAAGATTGGCCACCCGACACCACCGGCTTTTTGTCACTGGCGGACTGCACCTGCACCAGGCGCAGCCGGTTGCCATCGGCGTCGACGGCACCCTCATCGGATGGATGGCCGGCGGCCATGGAAAGCAACACCAGCGGAACAAGGACGGGCAGTGGGAGAAAGTGGCGCATGGGCGCATGGTAGCGCGCGCGGCGAAAATCCCATGAAAAACCCCGGGCAGATGCGCGGGGGTTTTCTCAGAAATATCGCTTTTTATCAGACAAAAGTGTCCGGGCGCCCTTACTTCACCAATTCAAACACGGTCTGCGTGCGCAGCACATTGCCGTTCTTGGCGGTCAGGTGGTAGGACTGGATGTGGAATTCGTTGCGGTATTTCTGCACATCGATGACCGACAGGTTCTTGCCTTGGGCGGTGTCCCACATCCAATGGATGGCTTCGGCTTCCTGCGCGAAATCGCACATCTCGCGGTAGGTCGCGGCGTACAGGTTTTCGGACAGATTCTCGGTCTGCAGGCTGGAGATGTAACCGATGCCGCCGATCGGGTCATGCTCGTAGTCGCGCTCGCCGACGCAGGGCAGGGCGTGAAGCATGCCGGCCTCGGGCAGGTGGTCGCAGTTTTCCATGCACACTTCAAGCAGGTTGGTGTTGCCAAACTGAAAGCGCACCACATGGCCACCCTCGACCAGCCAAGATTCTGCTTCATAACCGTTGTGGCGGTCCATACGACGAGCATGAAGCTTAAACATCTCGGGGTGCAGCGGCCGGCGATACAAAATCATTTTTGGGATTTCGTTCAGCGGCGAGATTTTATTGACGGGATTGATGGTGGCCATTTTTTAACTTTCTTTAAAACAATGTCTTAACTATTTTTAGAGCCTATCCGACGGTTAACCTAACCGGCAAAAAGAAAGATTTAGGTAGCTACGCATAGGCAATATCCTAACTTTTAACCAAACCTTGTGGTGCGCATTGTAGGACAGGTCTTTTAAAAAAGAAAGAATTTCTTTTCAATTTCCCCTAAGTCCTTCAACGCCGTATCCCCTTTGTGGATATGTGGTGTGAAAAAGGTTCAGTACAGACCCACGCAAGCCGTCCGCAAAGCAAGACGCTATCGCCAAGTGTTTGTTACACCGGTTGGCTGGTTATTTTTTCGTATACGAACTAACTTCTTCCGAACTGCTTTTCCAAGTCGCGCAAGGTGAGCCGCAAGGTGGTCGGCCGGCCATGCGGGCAGTTGCTGGACCGCTCGATTTCCTCGCGGCGGCGCAAGAGTGCGGCCATTTCCTGCATGCTCAGGTGGTTACCGGCCTTGATGGCGGCCTTGCACGACATCATGTCCAACACTTCGTGCAGGGCCTGCTCCATGGCGGTGTCGGACGTGGCGCGCAAATGGCCGTCGGCGGCCTGATCCAGCAACTCCGCCAAGAAAGGTCCGGCCGCCACGCCGCGGGCCACCAGCAAACTGGGGAAGGCGTGGATGGCGATTTGCTTGGGGCCAAACGGGGCGGCATCGATGCCGATACGATCCAAAAGCGGCCGCAGGTCCTCCAGCACCTCCTGTGACGATGCCGTGGCGGGGATCACTTCCGGCAGGAGAAAGCCCTGGCTTTCGAGCGGCTTGCCCTCCACCAGGATGCGCTGGCGGAATTCCTCGAACATGACGCGCTCGTGCAGGGCGTGCTGGTCCACGATGAGCAGGCCCTGCTCGTCCTGGGTGACGATGTAGGCGCTGCGGAAATGCAGGATGGGCACGGCGACCAGAGACGGCGCGGCGGAGGGCGCGGATGCCGCCGGGGCCGGCACGGGCTCGCGCACTTCGCCGGCACTTGCCCAGCCCGGCTGCGACACCGGAGCGCTTGGCGCGAGCACCGGATGGATGGACTGAGGATCCTCCTTCTCCAGCGCACGGCGCACCTCGTCGAAGACCAGGCTCTTTTGCGACGTATCCATGCGCTTGAAGTGGTCCACGAACTCGTGGGAGGTCGGCGCAGCCACCTTTGACGCCTCGGCAAAACTCGGCCGCGCTGACGGCAAGGCGGCCGAAGCCACGATCTCCTCCTCTTGCAGGCGCCGCGCGATGGCCGCGTGGATCAGGCTGTGCAAGGGACCTGGCGAACGGAAGCGCACCTCGGTCTTTTGCGGATGCACATTGACATCCACCTCGCGCGGGTCCAATTCCAGGAACACCGCCGCCAGCGGGAATTTGTCAGGCGGCATGAGGCCACGGTAGGCCTCGCGCACCGCGTGCTGCAGGTTGCGGTCGCGCACAGGCCGGCCGTTGACGGCCAGAAACACACCCTTGCCGGTGACCTTGGCGAGCGACGGGTGGCCGGCCAGGCCCCACACCTTGGGCGCGCCGGGCTCCCCGGGCATGGCCAGTTCGAATTCAAACAGGCCGTCTTCCACGCCGGTGCCCATGACCGCCATGGCGCGGGCTTTCCGGCTTTGGCTGGGCGGCAGTTCCAGCGCCGTGCGGCCATTGGAAACCAGCGTGAAGCCCACATGCGGATTGACCATGGCGATGCGCTCGACCGCGTCTGCCACCTGCACCGACTCGGTGCCGGCGGCGCGCAAGAACTTGCGCCGGGCAGGCACGTTGAAGAACAGGTCGCGGGCCTCCATGCTGGTGCCGGGCCGGCCGGAGGTCGGCGTGATGTCGCCCATCGTTTCGCCGGCGGCGGACAAACTCCAGGCTTCCTCCGTCAGCCCGGTGCGACTGACCGCCTTGAATCGCGACACCGAGGCGATCGAGGCCAGCGCCTCGCCGCGGAAGCCCAGGGTGCCGATGGCCGCCAGGTCGCCGGGCTCGGCGATCTTGCTGGTGGCGTGCTGGGTCAGGGCCAGGGCCAGTTCGTCCGGCGGGATGCCCGTGCCGTCGTCGGACACGCGGATCAGTTCGCGGCCGCCGTCTGTGATTTCGATGTGGATGCGGCTGGCCCCGGCATCCAAGCTGTTGTCCACCAGTTCCTTCACGACCGAGGCCGGGCGTTCGATCACCTCGCCGGCGGCGATCTGGTTGATCATCAGGGTGGACAGGACGCGGATGGGCATGGGTGGATTGTAGGCATGAAAAAACCGCGCCGGAAAAGCGCGGACGGACGGGTTTGGCGCGGGCTCACTTGGTGGCGTCGTGCACCGTTTCCTTGGTGGCATCCCAGCCCTTTTTCATGTCCTTCTTGACGCCGTTCCAGGTTTCGCAACCGGCCAGGGCGAAAGGGGCGGCCAGCACGGCAATCATCAGCATCAGACGCATGGGGGTTCTCCGTGAAAGGGGTGGCCAAAATTCTACCTACCATACCCCCCATGGCGCAATCCTTGAATGACATCAAATCCCTGCTGGCCGCCCGCGGCCTGCACCCGAAGAAAAAACACGGGCAGAATTTCCTGCACGACGGCAACCACATGGAGCGCATATTGGAGGCGGCCCAGCTCGCCGCCGGCGACTTGGTGCTGGAAGTCGGCCCCGGCACCGGTGCCCTGACCGAGCGCCTGCTCGATGCCGGCGCCAGCGTCATCGCCTGCGAAATTGACTCCGACATGGAATCCATCCTCAAGGCCCGCTGCGCCGACCACCCCGAGCGCGGCCCGCGCTTCACCCTCATCATGGGCGACGCGCTCGACGGCAAGCACGCCCTGAACCCGCGCATCATCGAAGCCCTGGCCGGCCGGCCCTTCAAGATGGTGGCCAACCTGCCCTACCACGTGGCTTCGCCCCTGATCGCCAACCTGGCCCTCGATCACGCCGGCATGCAGGCGGCCATCGTCATGGTGCAGAAGGAAGTGGCCGACCGCCTGGCCGCCCCGCCGGGGGGCAAGGAATACGGGCCCCTGGGCATCATCATCCAGGCGATGTTCGAAACCAAGCGCGTCTCGGTGCTGGCCCCCGGCTGCTTCTGGCCGCCGCCCTCGATCGCCTCGGCGGTGGCCGCCATGCACCGGCGCGCAAAACCGCTGTGCGACGACCCGCACCGCTTCGCCGACCTGGTCCACCGCCTGTTCGCCACCCGCCGCAAGCAGATCGGCACCATCCTGGGCCGCGCCACCGCGCTGCCGCCGGGCATCGACCCGATGGCCAGGCCCGAATCGCTCTCGGTTGAGCAAATGGCGGCGCTGGAGCGGTGGTTGGAGCAGCCCGCGCAAACGCCACCCGCCCAACCCGCACAACCCTTGTGAAACCCATGATCCGCCCCCTCTTCGCCACCCTTGCATTCGCCCTTGCTTTCGCCATGGCCCAACCCGCCCTGGCGGCGGACCCGCCGGCCAAACCGGCCGCAGCCGCCCCGCAAGCACCGCCGGCGATGCCGGATTTCGACACCTTGGATGTTGAAAAAGCCTCCTACCAGTTCAACCACTGGTCGCTGGACCTTGCCCGTTATGCCGGCACCGCCGACCAGCAAAAAATGGACGAAGCGGCCGACCGCCTGTTTGCCGCCCATACGGCGCTCTCCATGCGCTTTCCCGCCCGGCAGGACCGCTGGGATGACGACCTGATCCAGGCCGTCCAAGGCTTTGCCTGGGACAGCGTCAAACCAATCGCCGAACACCGCATTGAACAACTCAAGGCCAAAACCGCAGACGGCAAAATCGACCGCTGGTCGCCGGCCGTGCAGGCCATGCGCAACCATTTCTGGATGGGCAAGGACGCGGTGTTCGCCGGCCCCTTGCTTGGCGGCGGCCAAACGGATGTGGCCAAAGACTACAAGGGCAAGTGGGTCTTGGTCCAGGTCTGGGACATGGGCTGCGGCCCCTGCCTGCGCGAAATTCCGCATATCCAAGCCATGCTGAAAAAAATGGGCGACAAAGCCCCCAAGGTGGTCGGCGTGTGCCTGGACGGCCATTTCCAAGAGAAGGAGATCGCCCCATTCCTGACCGCCCGCAAGGTGCCATGGCCCCAGATTTTCGACGGCAAGGGCTGGCATGGCCAGATCTGCAAAGACTACAAGATCAACAGCATTCCCACGGTTTTCTTGGTGAGCCCGGACGGCAAGATCGAAGACAATATCCAGCAGGACACTTTCGGCTGGGCCGTCGAGCGGGCCATGCATAATTACGCGAAGCGGAAAGCGGAAGAAAAGAAACATTGAGACTTGCCCAGACTTCGTTGCAAAGTGTGTCCGATTGGCCGTTGGGGCGAAATTCGGCCGCCTGGCCGCGGACCGGTGCTCTGGCCGAATAACATCGGACAAAGAAGGACCTTCGGGGGTTGCCACGAAGGCTTCTTGGAAAAGGCCTGTGATGCTGGTGACTCGGAATGAAAGATACGGCCGCCGTCACCCAAAACCAAAAATCCCGCTTTGGCAGCCTATCATCCATCACCATGCGCATCCTGATCACCGCCGGCCCGACCCGCGAACCGCTCGACACGGTGCGCTTTCTGTCCAACCATTCCAGCGGCTCCATGGGCATCGCGCTGGCAGAGGCCGCCGCCACCGCCGGCCATGCAACCACCCTGCTCTTGGGCCCGGTGTGCGCCCCGCCGCCGCCCGGCGTGCGGGCGGTGCGTTTCTCCTCCTGCGCCGACCTGCAAGCGGCGCTGCAAAGCGAATTCCCGGCCTGCGACCTCTTGATCATGACGGCGGCGGTGGCCGACTACCGGCTGGCCGCGCCCCTGGCCGGCAAGGTGGAGCGCGGCGCCGACCTTGCGCTCACGCTGACGCCCACGCCGGACCTGGTGGCCGGCTGCGCCAAGTCCAAACGCCCGGACCAGACGGTGGTGGCCTTCGCGCTGGAGGAATCCACGCGGCTCTGTGAACGGGCGCAGGAAAAAATGCGCAGGAAAGGCGTGGATGCCATCGTGGCCAACCCCTTGGAAACGATGAACGCCCCGACCATCCGCGGCACGCTGATGCGGGCCGACGGGCGCAGCGAAACGCCGGGCACCCTGCCCAAGGCCGAATTCGCCCGCTGGCTGGTCGCACAACTGGCCGGGTGAAGTCAAGGATCGCCCACAACGGACAAAATCGTCCATTTTCCGAGGAAATGATTCGCCCCAAGGGTGTAATAAAGCCGGGCCATCGACGTCCTTGACCCGATGCGCACCCGACTTTTCCTCAGTTACCTGACCGCCGCCGCCGGCGTGACCGCCATGGTCTTGGCCGCCTGCTCCACCGAAACCCCGGTGGCCCCGGCCGCGCGCACCCCCAAGCCCTCTGCGGCCGAGGTGGCTTTCAAAAACGAAATCCGCCCACTGCTCATGCGGAATTGCGGCAGTTGCCACGGGCCGGATGTGATGAAATCCGGCATCCGGGTGGACCTGCTCGACGGCGCCTTCCGCGACCAGCATTTGGCCCTGTGGCGCGACATCGCCAACCAGTTGGAAGAGGAATCCATGCCGCCGGAAGGCAAGCCGCAGCCGACGGCCGCCGAGCGCGCCAAACTGGTGAAATGGATCCGCGATGAAATGAAGGCGGCCCAGACCCGCAGCAAGGACCGCAACGGCTGGTCGCGCCGGCTGACGGTGCCGCAGTACCGCAACACCCTGCGCGACCTCTTGGGGTTGGAGGACGACCTGGCCAAGGTGCTGCCGGGCGACGGCATGTCCAAGGACGGCTTCGCCAACGACGGCGCCTCGCTGCAGCTCTCGCCGCTGCAGATGGAGTATTATCTGGAGATCGCAGGCGAAGCCCTAGACCTCTCCATGGTGGATCCGGGCAAGCCGCCCACCATCCAGAATTTCCGCCTGGATTTCGGGCGGGGCATCCGGCCCAACCCGCTGAAGGACGGCCTCGTCCTGGGCGCCGGCAGCCACCTTTTGAACAACGCCGATTTCACCATCCATGAACTGGCGGCCGCCAAGCCGTTCCCGTTCACGCCCTGGCGCATGCAGCGCGATTTCGACTTCATCGAGGGCTACGCCGGCAACAGCACGGTGCGCGGCATGCGCCACTTCAGTGGTCTGGAACATGCGGTGTTCGCCTGCATGCGCGGCACCGACGGCTACCCCAACGGCGCGGCGGCCTACAGCCTCGACAAGGACGGCCTGCTACTGCGGCCGGCCATCCCCAGCCCCGAACTGTTCGGCCAGGGCAACACCATGGGGCCGATGGCCAATTTCAAGGTCTCGGTGCGCGAACTGCCGCCCAATGGCTTGTTCCGCGTCAAGGTGACGGCCTCGCGTTTTGAGCACGACGGGTTGCCCTTGAACCCGGACACCGATCCGCCGGAGGACGCCCCCGGCATCCGCGCCGACTTCAAAGACGGCCGTGCCGCGCTGGATGTGCCGGATGCCGGCGTTTACCAGGTTGACCTGGAGCACCGGCCCGGCGGCGAAGGCAACCAGATGGAGTTGCTGCTCGACGACCGTTCCTACCTGTTCCAAGCCAAGGTCGGCAAGAAAAAACCCGCCAAGAACGCCAAAAACGCCAAGGATGCCAGGCGGCCGGCCGAAAACGAGATCGACATAGACGGACTCCCCGCCTTCAAGTTCGACGCCGTGACGGTGACCGTGCCCGGCCATGCGCGCACCATCAACCTGCACGAATTCCAACTGATGGCCGGCGAGCGCAACCTCGCCAAAGGGGCGGATGTCAGCAGTTCCTCGGTCTATTCCGGCGGCGACCAGTTCATTTTCAAGCATTTGGTGGATGGCGACCTGGACAACCTGGCGCACAGCGCCGAGGAAGACAATCCATGGTTCCGCCTGGCGTTCAAGGCGCCGCAGGCCATCGACGCAATCCGCATCTGGAACCGCGCGGGCTTCGAGTCGCGCTTCGACGGCGCCGAAGCGGTGTTCACGCTGGACGGCAAGGAGGTCCACCGCCGCAAGTTGGTGCCAGATGAAGTGGACCGCGAGGACGCGCTGATGCTGGTGCGCCTCGACAAGGGCCCCTTGGTGGTGGAAGCCCGCCAGGGCAAGTCGCCGATCGCGATCGCCATGCACCGCCTGCCGGACGGCAGCACGCCGGTGCGCGACTATGAAGCCTTCGCCAACCGGGTCCCGCAACTGGGCGTGCGCGTCGGCTTCAGGCGCGACTGCGGCAGCACGCTGCCGCCGGTCGCCCCGCCGCAGCCGGTGCCCTCGGGCAAACCGGCCGAGTTCGTGTTCTTCGGCGCCATCAATAATTTCCCCAGCCCGGCGCAAGTCGAGAACAACCCCAATTACCTGGCCGGCATGCGCGAGATCGGCGTGCGCAGCGAGTACACCGACGGTCGCCCGATGCCGCGCCTGCGCATCCATTCGGTGGAGTTTGAAGGGCCGTACCTCGAAACCTGGCCGCCGGCCGCCCACAAGGCCATTTTCATTGATTCGCCCAACCAAAATGACCCGCCGCGCTACGCCAAGGAGATCTTGGAAGCGTTCATGAAGCGGGCCTACCGCCGAGATCCTTCCGCCGCGGAGGTGGCGCTGGTCCAGCGTGTGTGGGCGGAGCGATTCAAGGAGGGCGGCGACTTCCGCGCCTCGGTCAAGGACGCGCTCTTGGTGGTGCTGACCTCGCCGCAGTTCCTGTTCATTTCGGAGGCCAGCGCCACCCCGGCGCCCGAGCCGCTGACGGCGCAGGAACTGGCCGCCAAATTGTCCTATTTCCTGTGGAACACCATGCCGGACGCCCGCCTGCGTGAAAAGGCCGACGGCGGCACGCTTGCCGGCTCGCTGGACGCCGAGGTGGACCGTCTGCTTGACGACCCCCGAAGCGCGCATTTCTTCGAGGCCTTCGCCACCCAGTGGCTGTCGCTCGACAAGTTCGACGTGGTGGATGTGGACCGCCGGATGTTCCCGAAAATGGACCGCGACACCCGCGTGCAGTTGCGCCGCGAGCCGGCCGAATACCTGCGTCACATGGTGGCGAAAAACCTGCCTGCGGAAAACCTGATCAAGTCGGATTTCGTGGTGGTGAACGACGTGGTCGCCGCCTACTACGGCCTGGCCGACCAGAGCGAAAGCGGAATGGCATTCCATGCCGTCCCGGCCGGCGCCTCCGGACGCGGCGGCCTGCTCACCCAGGCCTCCATCCTGTGCGGCCTGTCCAGCGGCAAGGAATCCAACCCGGTCAAGCGCGGCGCGTGGCTCGCCCGCAAGATCGTGGCCGAGCCGCCGGGCGACCCGCCGCCCAACGTGCCGACGGTTAAAGACGACCCGGCCGCCAAACTGACCCTGCGCCAGCGCCTGGAACAACACCGGAACCAGCCCGGCTGCGTCAAATGCCACGAGAAAATCGACCCCTGGGGCGTGCCCTTCGAGGAATTTGACGCCATCGGCATGCGCAAGAACCCCAAGGGGCTCGACGCCTCCTCGGAGCTGCCCGACGGCACCCAGGTGGCCGGCTTCGAGGCGCTGCGAACCTACCTCACCGGCGACCACATGGACCAGGTCGCCTATGCTTTCATGAAGCATCTGGCCACCTATGGCCTCGGCCGCTCGCTGTCCTTCCACGAACAGGACGAACTGAAGAAGCAATGCCTCACCTTGAAGCCCGGCGGCTACAAGACCCGCGACATGATCCACTGGCTCGTCAAGAGCGACCTTTTCCTCAAAAAGTAGGACCCCCGCCATGTTCGACATCAACACCCCCGTCCGCCGCCGCGCCGTCCTCAAGGGACTGGCCGGTGTCACCCTCTCGCTGCCGTTCCTCGAAGTCTTCGGCGTGCCGGCCGAGAGCGCCGAACTGCCGCGCCGCTTCTGCGCCATGTACACCGCCGACG
>CANIYR010000039.1 GCA_947471825.1 Phycisphaeraceae bacterium
GCACCGTGTTCATGACGGGCACCAACACGTATGCCGGCACCACCACCATCAGCGCCGGCATCCTGCGCATCGGCTCCGGCGGCACCTCCGGCACCCTGGGTGCCGGCAACGTGACCAACAACGCTGCGCTGGAATTCCAGCGCAGCGACGCCGCGACCATCTCCCAGGTCATCTCCGGCACCGGCACCGTCTCGCAGCTTGGCGCCGGCACCACGACCCTGGCCGGTGCCAACACCTACGCCGGCACCACCACCGTGGGCTCCGGCACCCTGCAGGTGGGCAATGCCGGCACAGCCGGCAAACTCGGCACCGGCGCGGTGGTGAACAACGCCGTGCTGGCCTTCAACCGCACCGACTCGGTGACCGTGTCCAACGCCATCTCAGGCACCGGCAGCGTGAGAAACACCGGCACCGGCACCACCATCCTGTCCGGCTCCAACACCCACACGGGCACCACCCAGGTTCTCTCCGGCATCCTGCGGGCCGGGGTGGCGAGCACCGCCTTCGGCAACAACTCGGCGGTGACCGTGAGCACCACCCTGAACCTGGCCGGCTTCAGCCAGAACATCGGGTCCCTGCTCGGCAGCGGCACGGTGGTCGGCGGCAACGGTTCGTCAGCCACCCTGACCCTGGCCGGCAACAATGTTTCACCTGCTGTGCTGACCGGCAACATCCAGAACGGCACCACGGTGGTGTCGCTGGTCAAGAACGGCGCCGGCACGCAGGTCTTGGCGGGCACCTCCAACACCTACACCGGCACCACCCTGATCAATCTCGGTGTTCTGCAGATCGGCAACAGTGGCACCACCGGCAGCATCGGCTCCGGCCTGGTGACAAACAACGCCACCCTGACCCTGGCCCGCAGCAACCAGATGACGGTTTCCACCACCATCACCGGCACGGGCACACTGATCCAGAACGGCAGCGGCATCGCCCGCCTGACCGGGAACAACAGCTACGCCGGCGCCACCACCATCAATGCCGGCACCCTGATGATCGGCGACGGTGACATCGCCTCCGGGCTCAACGGTTCGGTGGGGGCCGGTTCCATCAGCGTGGCTTCCGGCGCCTACCTGGCCTTCAACCGTAGCAACGCCCTTTCAGTGTCGAATGCCATCAGTGGGGCAGGCAAGGTCAGGCAAAACCTGGCCAACACCACCACCTTGACCGGCACCAACACCTACACCGGGTCCACCACCATCAAGGCCGGCACCCTGCAAATTGGCAACGGTGGCACCAGCGGCACACTCGGCTCCGGCGCCGTCAACATGACCGCCGCCGCCAATGCCGCAACCTTGGCATTCAAGCGCAGCGACACCGTCACCCTGAGCAACGCCATCGGTGGCAGCGGCAATCTGGCCCAGATCGGCACCGGAACCCTGGTTGTGACCGGCGCCAACACCTACCTGGGCACCACCACCATCAACTCCGGCGCCAGTCTTCAAATGGGCGCGGGCGCCGCAGCCGGCACCATCGGAGTGGGTGATGTGGTCGACAACGGCGCCCTGGCGTTCAACCGCAGCGACACCTTCGTGATGTCGAACAAGATCAGCGGCAGCGGAACGGTGACCCAGGCCGGCACCGGCACCGCCCGCCTGACCGGGGCGACCACCTACACCGGTGCCACCACGGTCGCCACCGGCACCCTGATGTTCGACCGCGCCACCTTTGCCCAGACCCTGACCGGGTCGGTGACGGTCAGCGCCGGCGCCACCTTGGCTGTGGGCAACACCTCGGGGGCCGCCGGCTCCGCGGTCCTGGCCTTGGCCAATGCGCTGAACAACGGCACCCTGTCCGTGAAGAGCGACGGCAAGCTGAACCTCTCCGGCGCCATCACCGGCACCGGCACCCTGACCAGCAGCGGCTCGGTGAGCATGGGCGCCGGCTCGTCGGTGGCCAACGCTTCGGCCTATAGCAGCGGTTCGTTCCTGAACGCGACCGGCTCGGTGACCACCGGCGCCCTCAGCTTCGGCAACGGCAGCACCCTGGTGCTGGCCAATGGCAGCACCCTGATCACCGCCACCGGCAATGTCACGGTGACCGCCGGCGCTCAGATCGCGGCCACCTCGGCCATAGGGTTCGTTGCCGGCACGATGAAGAAGGTGGTTGCCAACACCTCCTCGACCGGCGTGTTCACGGTGAACACCGCCCTGACGGCCGCGGCCGGCACCGGCTACCACTGGGTGAGCACCACCGATGCCTTGGGCATCTGGCTGGGCACCCAGCTCAACGCCCCCTTGCTTGCCTTGGGCAGCAGCCAGCAGAACAGCACGCTGTCTGCCGTGGGCAACGCCGGCGCCGCCATCGCGGTGGACCCGGACATCCAGGCGAACATCGCGTATCTGGCGGAACTGTCGGGTTCGGCCCTGCAGAACGCCCTCGACCGCCAGAGCGGGCATGACCGCGCGGCGCAGGACATGGTGCTGAACCAGCATGCCATGGCGCTTGGCCAGGGCCTGCAGCACTTCGCGGCGGCGAGCGTGGGCGGCGAAAGCGGCGCGCAGGCCAATGCGGCCGGCGAGTCCCTGCGCACCACCGCCCTGGCCGGCGTGCAGGCCGGCAAGGTGCGCGAAGACGGCGACCTGCAGTTCTTCGTGCAGGCGGCCCGCGGCAGCGAAAGCCGCAGCGCCCAGTCGACCGGTGTGCTGCGCTCGAGCGCGACCGCCAACACCTTCACGGTGGGCGTGGTGGACCAGATCAGCGACAGCTGGAACTTGGGTGTGGCCTTCACCCATGACATGACGGACGTCCGTAGCGGCGGTGGCTTGGGCAAGTCCGACAACCGGACCTACGGCCTGGACCTGTTCGCCTCTCACACCCTGGATGACGCCAAGCGCCTGTATGTTGCCGGCGACTTCGGGTTCGGCGTGAACCGCGGCGAGAACACGCGCTACGGCGTGACGGCGGGCAACCTGACGGCCACCAGCAACACCAGCGGCATCTCGATGCACGGCTCGGCGGAACTGGGCTACAAGGCGGACGTGTGGCAGGACGCCGTGCTGACCCCGTATGCCGGCCTGTCGTTCGTGCAGAACCGGATGGATGCCAGCCAGGAATCGCTGCCGGGCGCGCAGGGCATGGCCCTGGGCTACGCGGCGAACACCGAAGAGTCGTTTGAGGCGGTGGCTGGCGCAAGCTTGGCGCAAGGGTTCAAGCTGGGCAACGGCTGGCTGCTGACCCCCAGCGTTGGCGCGGCCTGGCACCACCAGTTGGGCGACAACAACAACGGCGCGGTGTCGACCCGGTTCGCGGGCTCGGCTGGCACCAGCTTCAACACGAACCTGGGCGCGATCGCCAAGGACGCGCTGGAACTCAATGCCGGCGTGTCGGTGCAGCTGACCAGCCACCTGTCGGCCTCGGTGACCGCCAAGACCTACCAGTCGCTGGACTCGGATGCCAAGGGCCACCAGAACAGTCTGGGCGCCAGCCTGAAGTACGACTTCTAAGCATCCGCCGGAAACACAAAGCCAACCTGAAAACACCCCGCCTCTGGCGGGGTGTTTTGCTGTATGTGGGGCGTGCGGGCTTTAAGGGGAGGAGCCTTGTCAATCCAGATGGGCCCGTTCCCATGCTCGGGCATTCCTTGCGTGGATTGAAACCCACGGACATCCGCCAGCGTTCGCCATGCGATCAGGCCGGAAAAAAACCCCGCACTTGCGCGCGTGGGTTTTGTTCGGCCGTCAAATTTCAATCACTCCGCGGCCGGCGTTTCCGCCACTTGGGTCTCCTCGCCGCCGGCGATGCTGGCCACCGCCACCAGTTTGTCGCCCTCATCGAGGTTCATCACCCGCACGCCTTGGGAGCCGCGGTGGGTCAGGCGGACTTCGTCAGCGCGGGTGCGGATGGCCTGGCCGCCGGCCGACAGCAGCAGGATTTCTTCGCCGGGCTCGACGGTGCGCACGGCCACCACGCGGCCGTTCTTGTCGGTCACTTCCACATCCTTGCGGCCCTTGCCGCCGCGGCTTTGCACGCGGGTGGAGCCGTCTTCGCTGGTCACCAGGTATTCCTGGGTGGGGGTGCGCTTGCCGTAGCCCTTTTCGGTCAGGGTCAGCAGCATGGTTTCCTTGTCCGGGGCGATGCGCACGGCGCCGACCACCGCGTCATCGTCGGCAAGGTCGATCCCGCGCACGCCGCTGGCGGCGCGGCCCATCAGGCGGGCGTCCTCTTCCTCGAAGCGGATGGCGATGCCGTTTTGCGTGCCCAATAGCAGGTGGTCGTTGCCCTTGGTGTGCAGCACCTGGATCAGCGCGTCGCCATCGCGCAAATTCACGGCGTTGATGCCGCGGGCGTTGATGTTGCGGTATTCCGACAGGGCGGTGCGCTTGACCACGCCGCTCTTGGTGATGAACACCAGGAAGTCCTCGCACTTCTCGAAATCCTTGATGGCCAGGAAACCGCTGGCCTTTTCGCCCTCCTGCAGATTGAGCAGGTTGACCACGTTGCGGCCCTTGCTGGTCTTGGTCGCTTCCGGGATTTCAAACACGCGGATGCGGAACACCCGGCCGGTGTTGGTGAAGCACAACAGGTCGTCGTGGGTCGAGGAGACGAACACCTGGGCCGGCAGGTCGCCGGCATCGTTCTTGGTGCCGATGACGCCCTTGCCGCCGCGGTTCTGGGTGCGGTATTCGGCGATGGGCAGGCGCTTGACATAGCCCTGCTGCGAGCAGGTGACGGCCACCGTTTCCTCCGGGATGAGGTCGGCGATGTCCACATCCTCGGCCTCCTGCATGGAGATCACGGTGCGGCGCTCGCCCACCGGGCGCTCGCCGCCCTTGGCGACGCCGTACATCTCGATCAGGTTGCGCAGGTCGTCCTTGATCATGTCCAGCACGATCTGGTCGCTGGCCAGGATGGCTTCGTAGCCTTCGATCTCGGCCAGCAGTTTGGCGTAGTCGGCGACCAGTTTTTCGATTTCAAGGCCGACCAGTTGGATCAGCTGCAGGCGGCCGATGGTTTCGGCCTGCACGCGGCTCAAAATGACGGCGTTTTCCGCCGATTCGGCCATGAAGCGGGCCGGGATTTTGGGCGCGTGGACATGGCCCGCCGGAATGCGGAAGCCGCGGACCTGCAGGCGCTCGATGGCCTCGTCGCGGGTGCGCGAGGAGCGGATCAGCTTGATGACCTCGTCGATGTCGCAGATGGCGTAGATCAGGCCCTCGATGCGGTGGGCCTCGGTGCGGGCCTTGTGCAAGAGGAACTCGGTGCGCCGGCGGATGACTTCGATGCGGTGGTCGATCCAGCAGCGGATGAGGTCGCGCAGGCCCAGCGTGCGCGGCTGGCCCTTGAGCATGGCGATGTGCATCAGGCTGAAGGTATCCTGCAGCGGGGTCAGCTGGTAGAGCTGGTTGAGCACCACCTCGGGGTCGGCGTTTTTCTTGAGGGTGATGACCAGGCGCATGCCGACGCGGTTGCTGGACTCGTCCACCATTTCGGCGATGTCCTGCAGTTTTTCGTCGGCGCGCAGGATCTTGATCTTGGCCACCACCGCGTCGTTCTTGCTGACCTGGTAGGGCAGTTCCTTCACGACCAACAGGTTGCGGCCGTTGCGCTCTTCGCGGTCGATCTTGGCGCGCACCACCACCCGGCCGCGGCCGGTGGCGTAGGCTTGGGCCACGCCGGCCCGGCCGCAGATCATGCCGCCGGAGGGGAAGTCCGGCCCGGGCACGATGGCCATGAGGTCGCGCAGGGAGATTTCGGGATTGTCGATCGAAGCGATGATGGCGTTGCAGATCTCGATCGGGTTGTGCGGGGCCATCGAGCAGGCCATGCCCACCGCGATGCCGGTCGAGCCGTTGATGAGCAGGTTCGGCAGGCGGGCCGGCAGCACCTTGGGCTCCATGTACTGGTCGTCGAAGTTGGGCTGCCAATCCACCGTGTCCATCTTGAGGTCGGCCAGGAGCTCCATCGCGTTGGCATGCAGGCGGGCTTCGGTGTAACGCATGGCCGCCGGCGGATCCGGGTCGACCGAGCCGAAGTTGCCCTGTTTGTCGATGAGCAGGGCGCGGGTCTTCCATTCCTGGGCCATGTTGACCAGGGTGGGGTAGATGGCCATGTCGCCGTGCGGGTGGTAGCGCTTCATGGTTTCGCCGACGATGCCGGCGCACTTGGAGTGCTTGCGGCCCGGCGTCAGGTTCAGGTCGTGCATGGCCACCAAGATGCGCCGCTGCGAGGGCTTCAGGCCGTCGCGCACATCCGGCAGGGCGCGGTCCACGATGACCGACATGGCGTAGGTGAGGTACGAATCACCCAGTTCGCGCTCGATCGGCTGGTCCACCCAGATGCCCACCTGGGTCGGCGGCGGCACGGGCGGCAATTCGCGGGGGGCGGGGGGCACGGAACCGGATGCAGGGGGGAGGTTGTCGGCCATGGGGAAGGGTCAGGCGAATGGGGCCAAAACAGGCTGAAAATCCGGCGGGAAATCCGGCGAAAAAGTGGCCGGAAAACGGGACGAAATGCGCGCCGGAATTGTATGCGGAAAGGGTGCCCCACGCACCGGGAAAAGCATCAAAAAGGCGTTGTTTCAGCGCAGCCGACCATGCCGGGTTGCATCGCCCTGCCGGTGGTGGAATACGGCCACCACGCGGATGCCCTGACTGTTGGTGCGGTAGAAGAGGGCATAGGGAAATCGCGACAACAGCACGCGCCGAAAATGGGTGCGGTAAACCATGCCCATCTCGGGCAGGGCGGTGATGCGGCCCACTTGTTCATGGACGGCCATCAAAAAGTCATCGCCAAGCCCGGGGCTTTGCTTCTCGTACCAAGCATAAGCCTCCGCAATGTCGGATTGTGCGTGGCTGGAAAAGGGTTGCCGTTTCACCGCTTCGCCTTTGCCCGTGCGGCCCGCACCACTTCATCCCAAGAAACGCCGGGATCGGAATCATCTTCGGCCAGCCGGCGATCCAATTCCGCATCCTGTTCGGGGGAGAGTGTGAATGTGCCGTTTTCCGCCGCGATGCTGTCCCACAATTCCTCCACCAAGAGGATGCGATCCTCGCGGTTGAGCCGGTCAATGCCAAGGGATTTGAGCATGGGGGACATGGCGGCATTATAGCCTTGGGGCGCTCTTTTCATGTCAAAAATAACGATGATTGGCCCGGTTCCTCACCAATTCCCGTCCAGCCCGTCGCCCATCCGGTTGAGGTTTTCGATGCCGCTTTCGCGCACCACCACCATGTCCTCCACCCGCACGCCGCCGACCGGGAAACCGTACAGGCCGGGCTCGACGGTGAAGACTTCGCCGGCCAGGATTTCCCCGCCGCCGGCGTCGAGCAGGATGGGTTCGTGGATGTCAAGGCCGATGCCGTGCCCGGTGCCGTGGGGCAGGGTGATGGCGGCGGCCCGTTGCGGGTCGCCTTCCGGCGGCAGGGCGCCGTAGGCGTAGCCGTGGGCTTCCATGGCGGCCACGGTGGCGGCATGCACGCTTTTGCCGGTGGCGCCGGGGCGCAGCGCCGCCTCGGCCGCGCGCTTGGCCTCGCGCACGGCAGCCTGCATGCGCAAGGCCAGGGGCGGGATGTCGCCATGGCAGATGGTGCGGGTGCAGTCGCCGCAGTACAGCGTGGCCTGGTTGCGCGGGAAAATGTCGATGATGACCGGCAGGCCGGTCACGAGCCGTCCGGCGCCGTAATCATGGCAATCCGCGCCGTGCACGCCCTGGGCGACGATGGCCCCGCCGGAGTCGGCGTAGCCGCCACGCGCGCAATGCACGGATATTTCCCCCCGCACCCGCTCGGCCGAAAGCGGGCTGCCATCATGCATCAGGGTGCCGTCCCGGGCGGCTTGCGCCTTCAGGATCAGGTTGGCGGCCATGCGCATCACCTCTTCGGTGAACGCTTGCGCTTCGCGCAAATGGGCTATTTCCGCCTCGCTTTTGACGCGCCGCTGCAGCACGCCCAAGTCGGGGTCGAGCACCACCGCGATGCCGGCGGCCCGGCAGGCTTCGGCCGCCACCAAGGGCAGGCTGGGGTCGCCGCAGACTTGCCGGACGCCGCGGGCCAACAGCCATGCGGCGGCGGCCTGCGAGGTGGCGGTGGCGCGGTCGCCGGAAAGTGATTCGGCCGGCACCAGGTCGCGCGGGCAGAAGCAGTCATCGGCGCGGGCGGACTTGCGGGCGCGGTCGAGCTCGATGTCGCGCAGGATGAGGGCGGAGGTTTCGCGGCCATCCTTGCCGGGCGCGCTGACAAAGGCCACCGGGTCGCCGCACAAAAAGCCGGCGCGGTGGTAGACGGTGAAGTTGGTGGAAGGGGCGCCGAAGAGGAGGATGGGCATGGCGGGATTATGGGGGAAGAACCCGGCGTGGCGGTGAGGTGCAGGCTTTGCGTAAAAGGGTGTGGAGGCGGATTTCCCGGGATCGAGGGTCTCCGACCCTCGGGGTTTGGAGTGGGGCGGATGCGATGAGGATTTTTTAGGGACAGACCTCGTAGGTTGTTTATTTTGAATGGATAAAAGAAAAAAGCGCCGGATGGCGCTGGGGGAGGAGGGCTTGGTTGAAACTCACTGCTTGGGTGCCTGCCGGGTCGCCCAACGCTCCGCCAAAGTCGTGAAGCGCTTGGCTGCCCGCCACTGCATCCACCACAAGAAAACCGGGATGGCCAAGGCGGCGGCAGCTTTGAAATGGCCCAAGAGGAGGCAGGCGGCACCAGCGGCGGCATGGCCGATGAAGAAGGCCAAGAGCAGGCGGCGGAACAGGCGGAGGTTCCAGATTGGGGTGGTGGGAGGGAGGCGCATGGAGGGTTACCGCCCATTATTGGGTTCATTTGAGCGAGTCGTTTTTCCGCTCCGAAGCGCGCGGATAAGGCAAATCATGAGGGAGAGAGCGAGAAAGATGGCAACCGAAGTACTGGCAATGTCCGTGAGGCGGTGGGGGTGTTCCCGGACATAACCCTCCGCCGCCTCCGCACGCTCCATGTGAAAAACATAAGCCGTTCCGCAAAGAATCGAGCCCGCAACGAGCGCGAGCAGATAGGCAACGCCACGGAGAAACTTTTTCATGCCGTGAATCCTAGCCCCACTTCACCGAACCACTCTCGTATTGTGACTGCCTCCGGCCTGCAAGCAACCGGCTTTTATTAGGTACAGACCTCATAAACCATTCCCCAGCAATCCCTAAAAACACAACGCGCACCGAAACTTCGGCGCGCGTTGCAAGGTCGGTTGTTTTTTCAAGGGAGGGCGGAGCCTCGCGTTCCCAGGGTTCATTTTCCCGCAAAGTCAATGATCCGCGCGATCTCGTTGCGCAGTTCCTTGCGGGCCACCACCCGGTCCACAAAACCCTTTTCCTGCAAGAATTCCGAGCGCTGGAAGCCTTCCGGTAATTCCTGGCGCACGGTGTTGGCGATGACGCGGGGGCCGGCGAAGCAGACCAGGGCCTTGGGCTCGGCCAGGATGATGTCGCCCAGCATGGCGAACGATGCGGTGACGCCGCCGGTGGTGGGGTCGGTCAGGACCGAGATGAACAGGCCGCCGGCATCGTCCAGGCGGGCCAGGGCGGCGCTGGTTTTGGCCATCTGGGCCAGGGACAGGGCCGATTCCTGCATGCGGGCGCCCCCGGAGGCGTTGATGATGATGAAGGGGCGGTTTTCCTTGGTCGCCAGTTCGATGCAGCGGGTGATCTTTTCGCCCACCACCGAGCCCATCGAGGCCATCATGAAGCGGTTGTCCATCACCGCCAAGACCACGCCGCGGCCCTTGATGAAGGCGCGGCCGCACAAAAGGGCGTCTTTGCAGCCGGTTTTCTTCTGTTCGGCCAGGATGCGGTCGGCATACGGGATGCGGTCGACGAATTTCAGGGTGTCCAGCGGGCCCAAGTTCTCCCACAGCGGCTCAAAGGAGCCGGTGTCCACCAATTGCTCGACGCGCTCGTCGCCGGCGATGCGGAAGTGGTGCTGGCAGTCCGGGCAGACATTTAGGTTTTCCTCCACCGTCTTGCGGTAGAGCATGGCGGCGCAGGCGGGGCACTTCAACCACAGGCCGTCGGGCACATCGGACTTCTTGCCACCGTCTTCGGGGTCAAGGTCGGCCCAGGTGCGGGCGGGGGCTTTCTTCTGGGTGGCTTCGCTCATAGGCTGGGATTTTAAGGGAATTTCGGCGGCGAATCACCCAACAAAAAACCGGCGTTGCGCCGGTTCACTGGATGCTTGAGTCGGGTGAGGACTTACAGGTCCGAGGGGTCGTAAACCCAGTTGTTGATCGTGCGGTCGTAAGGTTGGATTTCGCCGGCCTTGAACCACAGGGCCAGTTCCTTGGCGGCGGCTTCCGGGCTGTCGGAGCCGTGGATCAGGTTGTTGCCGGCAGACATGCCCAAATCACCGCGGATGGTGCCGGGGGCGGCTTTTTGGCCGTTGGTGGCGCCGATCAGGTTGCGGCACACGGAAATGGCATTGACGCCGCGCACGGCCAGGGCGATGACCGGCGAGGAGGTGACGAAGGCCAGCAAGGTCGGGAAGAACGAACGCTCGGCGTGCTCGGCGTAGTGGGCCTTGGCCAGTTCCGGGCTGACTTGAACCATTTTGGTGCCGACGATGGTCAGGCCCTTGGCCTCGATGCGGGCGATGATGTTGCCGGCCAAACCGCGTTGCACGGCGTCGGGCTTGATGAAGAGAAAGGTGGTTTCCATCGGCATGGGAGGGTCCTGTTGGAGAAAGGGGGAGCCTGAATCTGACTCAGCATGTGGGGGGGGAAGTGTAACAACTTGTAAAGGAGGGCGTTCCGCCGATTCCTCTTGGGCAGAGGGGTACACTTCCCCCATGAAAATCATCGATTGCCATGTCCACCTGGTCGGTGACGGTTCCGAAGGCTCCGGCTGCTGGATGAGCACGCCCACCCTCTGGAAGAAGGCCATGGCGCAGGCCATGCTGCATGCCGGCAAGATCCCCCGCCAAGCCCTCCACGGCAAGCAGATGGACCGGCTTTACCGCCAGACACTGCTTTCGCACCTGGATGGCAGCGTGCTCGACGGCCTGGTCCTCTTGGCCCAGGATGTGCCGCACAACGATGCCGGCGACCCCATCTCCGGCGGCAGTTTTTACGTGCCGAACGATTACCTGTTCAAAGTGTGCGCAGAGCGGCCGGGTAAACTGATCCCGGCCTGCTCCATCCACCCGGCGCGCAAAGACGCGCTGGCAGAGTTGGACCGCTGCATCGAGCGCGGCGCCAAGGTGCTCAAACTGCTGCCCAATTGCCTGAATGTGCATTGCTCGGATGAAAAGCTGCGGCCGTTCTGGAAGCGGATGGCGGAGGCGAAGATGCTGTTCCTCTGCCACACCGGCGGCGAAACCTCGGTGCCGGTGCTGTCACCCAAGGACGCCTCGCCGGAAACCATGCGCCTGCCCCTGGAGTGCGGAGTCACCTGCATTGCCGCCCACGGCGCCGGCCGCTCGCTGCTCACCGATCCGGATTACACCCCGCTGCTCTTGGCGATGTTCAAAGAGTATCCGCATTTGTACGCCGACAACTCGGCCCTGTGCAGCCCGCTGCGCTGCCGAACGGTGAGCCGCCTACTGACGCCGGAGGCGGTGGGGCGGGTGGTGTATGGCAGCGACTGGCCGATCCCCATCAGCGGCGCGGGGCCGTGGGCCTTCGGCCAGATCACCACGGCCGAATGGCTCAAGGGCATGAACGAACCCAACCCGCTCAGGCGCGATTTGCAGTGGAAGATGGCGATGGGGTTCCCGATGGAGACCTTCACGCGGTTGTCCACGCTGCTGGCGTAAGGGGAGCGCGGACACTCCTGTCCGCGGTCAAGCCGCATTCCTTGTTTTCGCGGACAAGAGTGTCCGCGCCCCCTTACTCCGTTTCCTCGGTCTCGTACCCCGGCACCTCCACGCCCTGCGCGTCTTCCTTCTCCAGCCGCGCAATTCCCTCCAGCCAGTACGATCGGAATTCCTCCACCGTTTTCATCGGTTGCACCGCGCGGCGCAGAAGCGACCACGGCTGCAAATGCGCCGAATACTTGGCGGTGCGGAAGCGGATCATGTTGATGGCGGTGCGCTCGCCGCGGTATTCATTCAGCAGGTCGAAGTGCTGCAGCACCAAACGGGCGCGCTCTGCCCGCGGCAAGGGCGGCGGCAGTTTGCCCTTCTTCATGTAATAGGCGATGTCGCGGAAGATCCACGGCCGGCCCATCGCCGCGCGGGCCACCATCACGCCGTCGCAGCCGGTCTCGTCGA
>CANIYR010000040.1 GCA_947471825.1 Phycisphaeraceae bacterium
CGAGGCCACCGCGCGGCGTATGCCGTCCAGGCGCACGCTGGGCATGAAGCGCATTTCGGTGGTGCGGCCGTGCACGGTGATCAGCTGCACGCCGGCGTCGCACAGGGCCGGCGGCAGGGTGTCCACGATGAGCTGGCTGTCGTCCCAGCCCAGGCGGATCTTGCAGGAAACCGGCACCCTGACCGCATTGACCACGCAGCGGGCCACCTCCACCGCGGCCATCGGGTCGCACAGCAGTTTGGAACCGCCGTTTTTCTTGGTGACCTTGTCCACCGGGCAGCCCATGTTGATGTCGATGGTCGCCGCGCCGTGGCTTTCGGCCCAGCGGGCGGCCTCGGCCAGGATGTGCGGCTCGGCGCCGTAGAGCTGCATCGACACCGGCTTTTCGTCCGGGTGGGTGGCGCTCATCCACAGCGCCTTGTCCGACTCCTTCAAAATGGATTGCGGGCAGAGCAGCTCGGTGCAGGTCAGGCCCACCGCGCCGTAGGTGCCGTCGCCGCAATCGAGCGCGCCGCCCAGGTCGGCGGCCTCGCACGGCACGCCCCGGACCGCCTTGATCACCAGCCGGTTGGCCAGGTCAAAGTAACCGGCCACCGGGGCCAGGAACAGGTTGGTCGGGAGTGTGACGGAGCCGATGCGCAGCATCCGGTTTTACCGTTTCTTCATCGGCACCTGGGGGGCGGTGGCCGCCGCCTTGGCGTCCTTGCCTTTTTGCGCCTTGAGTTCGGACAATTCCTGGAAGTGCTTGCGCGCTTGCCCGGCCAGGTAGAACGAGCCGGTGATCAGGATCAGGTCGTCCCGGGAAACGGCGCGGGCCGCCAGGCGCAGGGCGCCTTCCAAGTCGGGGGCTTTCTGGGCCATTTTGCCTGATATTTCGGCAAAATCACGCAGCAGGTCGCTTTCATCCACCGCGCGCGGGTTGTTTTTGGCCTGGGTGAAAATAACCTTGTCGGCGCCGACGGCGATCTGCTCGAGCATGCCCTTGATGTCCTTGTCGGCGGCGCAGGCGAAAATCATGACCATCGAGTCGTAGGGCACATGGGCGCCGATCGAGCGCACCAAGGCCGAGATTGAGGCGGCGTTGTGCGCGCCGTCAATGATGACCTTGGGGTGGTTCCAGACTTCCTCCATCCGGCCCATCAGCTTGGTGGTGGCCAGACCCGCGACGACTTTGCCCTCTTCAAAAACAAAGCCATGGTCGCGCAACTTGTCGAGCGCGGCCAGCGCCAGGCCGCAGTTGAATGCCTGGTGTTCGCCTTTCATCGGCACCGCCAGATGCTCGAATTTGGTCTTTTCGGTGGTCAGGCACACGCGCATGTGCGGGCCAAGTTCCTTGCTCGATTCAAAGCGGAAGGAGAAGTCCACTTCCTTGCCGCAGAACTCGACCTTGGTGCCGGCCGCCTCGGCGGACTCGCGCAGGGACGCTTCCACTTCCGGAGCCTGCTCCACGGTCAGCGCCGGGATGTTCTTCTTGAAAATGCCGGCTTTTTCGCGGGCGATTTCACCCAGGGTTTTGCCCAAGAGGTTCATGTGGTCGTAGGAAATCTGCGTGATGAGCGACACCAGCGGGGTGACGACATTGGTGGCGTCCAGACGGCCGCCCAAGCCCGTTTCCAGAACGACTATGTCCACCGCCTGGTCGGAGAAATACTTGAGCGCCGCGGCCGTCATGATTTCGAAGAAGGTGAGCGGCCCCTTCAGCTTCGTCTCCACCTTGGCGATTTCGCGGAAGGCGTCGGTCAGGTCGTTGCACGGCACCATGGCCGTGTTGATGCTGATCCGCTCGCGCAGGTCCATGAGGTGCGGCGAGGTGAAAAGGCCGACGGAGTAACCGCAGCCCTCGAGCATGGCGGCGAGCATGGCGCAGGTGCTGCCTTTGCCCTTGGTGCCGGCCACGTGCACGCACTTCAAGTTGTCCTGCGGATTGCCCATAAGTTTGAGCAGCTCGCGGATGCGGTCCAAGGAGAAGGTCTTGGGGTCGTATTTGATGATCCGCTGCTTCTCGTGGTCTGCATGCTCATGCAACCACTTGAGGGCGGTGTTGTAATTGGTGATGTCCTTGGCCACCATGAGCGGTTCGGGTGCCGGCTTGGTGGATTTGACAACCTTGGCGGGGGCTTCCACTTCTTTTTCTTTGGGCGCCGTCTTGGGGGTCGTTTTGGGAGCGGTCTTTGGGGCGGTCTTTGGGGCGGTCTTTGGCGCGGTCTTTGGCGCGGTCTTTGGCGCGGTCTTTGCAGCGGCTTTAACCATGATTTTTTTCACGGCAGGCTTGGCTGACCCCTTTTTACTGGCGTCTTGAGCTTGTTTGGCGGGCACTTTGATCTTAACTTCTTTCTTTAAAACATTTTTTGATACAGGATGAGCCTTGGAAGCCTTGCTGGCAACTGATTTTTTGGCAGGGGTCTTTTTTGGCATAAGACTTCAAATCGTACTTAAAAACCATTTTAAAGTCAATTTTTAACACTTAATTACTATTTATTTATAATGTTATGTCAAAAGTGGAAAATGAGGCTTGGAGTGATGATCAGGCTTCGTCAATGATTTCCAGAAGGGCTTCGCCGAAATCCAGCGCCTTTTTCTCACCCATGCCGCGAACCCGCAGCAGATCCGTCAAGGTGGCCGGTCGTTCTTTGCACAACTCTGCCAAGGTGGCGTCGTGCAGCAGCACATAGGGGGGCACCCCGCGTTCGTCGGCGGTTTCCTTGCGCCAGCGGCGCAGTTCCTCATACAGAAGGGCGTCGGCGGGTGAAAGTTCGGCCACCGAGGGCTTGGGCGCGCCCAAGTTGCTGCTTGGTTTTTTGCGGCCGGCCCTTTCCTCCTTGGTTTTCGCGATGCGCGGGGCGATCAGGCGCACCTGCAGTTTGCCGCGCATCACGTCCCACGAGGCGGGGTTGAGGCGCAGTGTGGGGTATTCGCCCTCACTGCGGTCCAAGAGGCCGGAATCCAGCATCTGGTAGACGATGGCGGTGAGTTGCTTTTTGTTGAGGTCTTTGAGCAGGCCGAAGGTCGGCAGCTGGTCGTGGCCGAAACGCTTGATGTTGTCGGTGGACGCCCCGCCCAGAAGGTCCACGATGTGTCCGACCCCGAAGCGTTCGCCGGTGCGGGCCACGCCGGACAGAATTTTCTGCGCCACCACGGTGGCCTCCGGCAGTTCGGCCACTTCGCCCAGGCAGTGGTCGCAGGCGCCGCAGCCATCCTTTTCATACGACTGGCCGAAGTACTCGCACAGCGCCCGGTGGCGGCACACCGGCGAGCCGGCGAACCGCTGCACGCCGCGCAGCATGTCTTTTTGCGCTTCGGCATGCTTCTTGGCGTCCTCGATTTCGCCGCGCATGGCCGCTTCTTCAGCCGAGCGTTCAAACAGCGATTCCCAGCGGAAAGCGTCCGCCGCGGTGTAGAGCAGCACGCATTCGGCCGGCAGCCCGTCGCGGCCGGCACGGCCCGCTTCCTGGGTGTAGGCCTCGACGGATTTGGGCAGGGCCGCGTGCACCACGGCCCGCACGTTGCTGCGGTCGATGCCCATGCCGAAGGCCACCGTGGCCACCACCACCGGCAGGTTCTCGCGCTTGAATTCCTCCTGCACCCGCAGGCGCTCGGCCGGGGTCAGGCCGGCGTGGTAGCAGGCCGCGTTGATGCCGCGCGAACGCAGGTGTTCGGTGGCGGTTTCGGTGTCCTTGCGGCTGATGCAGTAAACGATCACCCCGCCCTCGGCCACATGGCGCTCGACGGCGGCAATCACCTGCTTGTAGCGGTCCACCAAGGGCACCACGCGGAAGGTGAGGTTGGGGCGGTCGAACGAGCCGACCAGGGTGCTGGGGTCGCGCAGGTGCAGTTGGGCGGCGATGTCGTCCCGCACGCGCGGGGTGGCGGTGGCGGTGAAGGCGTGGAAGGAGGCGTCCGGAAAGCGGTCGCGCACCTCCGACAGCCGCCGGTATTCGGGCCGGAAATCATGGCCCCATTGGCTGATGCAGTGGGCTTCGTCCACCACAAAACGCCGGACGCCCACACGCTCGCAGGTGGCCAGCATCCAGGGGGTGAGCAGTTTTTCCGGCGAGACATACAGCAGGCGGAGTTCGCCGGCCAGAAAGGCGCGGGTGACTTCGGCATTTTCAGCGGGTGTGAGCCCGGAATGCAGCGATGCCGCCGGGTAGCCGTAAGCCTTGAGCGCCGCCACCTGGTCGTTCATCAGGGAAATCAGCGGCGAAACCACAATGTCGCAGGAGTCGTCCAAAAGCGGCGGCACTTGGTAGCACAGGCTCTTGCCGCCGCCGGTGGGCAGCACAATCAACGCGTCGCGGCCTTCGGCGGCCAGCGCGATGGCATCGGCCTGCAGGGGGCGCAGTTCAGAAAATCCCCAGACGCGGCGCACCACTTCGGCCGGATTGGCCAAGGGGCGGGCGGATGGCGGTGCAATGGGCGGCATGGGCGGCGATTGTACGGGTAGGGGTGCGGGGCTTGGACTGCCCAAAAAGCTCTTTCTGAAAATAGGCGCAGACCTTGCCGGGGTGGCCGGACCGGTGGACGACCCGCCGGTCCGGCCTGCCAGCCCTTTGCGCTTTCCCCTAAACTCCGCTCCGCCGGGGCAGGCCGCCCCTCCTGTTTTTTGACCTGTTTTCCGCACGGACGCATTCCATGGCGCAAGCTACCGCTCAATACGACGCATCCTCGCTGGTCCACCTCGAAGGCTTGGAACCGGTCCGCAAGCGCCCCGGCATGTACATCGGGGGGGTGGGCCCGGCCGGCCTGCACCACCTGATCTGGGAAATTCTCGACAACTCGATTGACGAGGCCATGAACGGCCATGCCACCGAGGTGCGCGTGACCCTGCACGAAGACGGCTCGACGGTCACCGTCGAGGACAACGGCCGCGGCATTCCGGTGGATCGCCACCCCAAGACCGGGAAGCCGGGCGTTGAAATGGCCTTCTGCGAACTGCATGCCGGCGGCAAGTTCGAGGGCAAAAACTATGCCACATCGGGCGGGTTGCACGGCGTGGGCGCCAGCGTGGTCAATGCGCTTTCGACCAAGCTGACGGTGGTGGTCAAGCGCGACAATTTCGCCTGGCGCATGGATTTTGAGCGCGGCAAGCCGGTCACCAAACTCCTCAAAAGCAAGGATCCCGTGCGCGGCACCGGCACCACGGTCACTTTCCATCCCGACCCGCAGATATTCCCCAAAATCATCTTTGATGCGGCCACCATCCGTTCGCGCATCGAGGTGGCCTCGTTCATCCACAAGGGCATCAAGCTTTCGTTCGACGACCAGCAGAGCAAGACCAAGGAGCAGTTCCACCACCCCGACGGCATCGCCGAGTTCCTTGACAAACTGACCAAGGACAAGGGCACCCGCCCGGTCACCGAGGGCATCGCCAAATTCGAGAAAGTGGAGGGCGTCGAGAAATTCGAATGCGTGTTCCGGTGGACCGAAAGCACCGAGGAGGTGATGCGCTCGTTTGTCAACGGCATCCCCACGCCCGAGGGCGGCACCCATGAAATCGGCATGCGCGCGGCCATGCTCAAGGCCCTGCGCAATTACATCGAGACCCACAACCTGACGCCGCGCGGCATCAAGATCGAGCCGCAGGACGCCCGCGAAGGCGTGTTCGGCCTGATTTCCTGCTTCATCCGCGAGCCTCAGTTCCAGGGCCAGACCAAGGAGAAACTCAACAACCCCGAGGTGCAGCCTTTCGTCGAGAACGCCCTGCGCCCGTTGTTCGAGCAGTGGCTCAATGCCAACGGCACCTCGGCCAACGCCATCATCGCCCGCATCATCGCCGCCGCCCGCGCCCGCCAGGCCAGCCGCGAGGCCAGCGACGCGGTCAGCCGCAAGACCGCGACGAGCGGCCGCCTGACCCTGCCCGGCAAACTCTCGGACTGCATCAACGCCGGCAAGGCCGGCACCGAACTGTTCATCGTCGAAGGCGATTCGGCCGGCGGCACCGGCAAGATGGGCCGCGACCGCATCCACCAAGCCATTTTGCCCCTGCGCGGCAAGGTGCCCAACACCGAGGAATCGGGCCTCAAGAAAGTGCTGGAAAACAAGGAATACTGCGACTTGGTGACCGCCCTGGGCTGCGGCATCGGCTCCAACTTCGATCCGGCCAAACTGCGCTACGAGCGCATCGTGCTATTGGCCGACGCCGACTCCGACGGCCACCACATCACGACGCTTCTGCTCACCTTCTTCTACCGCCACCTGAAGGAACTGATCACCGCCGGCAAGATCTACATCGCCATGCCGCCCCTGTACCGCATCGTGATCGGCAAGGACACCTTCTGGGCCGCCGACGACGACGACAAGAAGGCCATCCTGGCCAAGCATCCCGGCAAGAAGGACGAGACCACCCGCTTCAAGGGCTTGGGCGAAATGGATCCCAAGGTGCTTTGGGAAACCACGCTCAACCCGAAAACCCGCCGCATGCTGCGGGTTGAGATTGATGACGCCATCGCCTGCGACCGCGTGATCAATGAACTGATGGGCAAGGATCCGTCCGCCCGCTTCCGTTTCATCATGGACCGGGCCGAAGAGGCGGAAGAGGTGGATTTGATGTGAGCGGGCGTTTTGCCAAGGGGGATGGGGCCGCACGCCATGCACGCTTGCTCGCCTCATCCCGCCCGCACCCGTCATGCCGCCACGGAACTGACCGGCATCCCCCCGCACCGATCGCAACGGATGCCGGTTTTGGCGAAGAGGGACAGGCAGCGCGGACAATAGGCGCGCACCGATTCCCCGGGTGCTTCCGGCGCGATGGCGATGGCTTTTTCAACGATGCCGTGCCGTTTGGCAAAGGCGCCGAGTTCTTCGCGCCAGGCGGTCCGGTGCCATGCCAGGATGCGCCGGCCTGCGGGGTCGGCCGTTTCCGGCGGGAGCGGGTGGTGGGCATCGCGCCAGATGCGGCCGAAGAGCGGCCGCCATGCGCGCGGTTTGCAGGTGCCGGCGGCCACCGCCAAGGGGTGCAGGCCGGCCATGAGGTCGTGCGACGCCGAGTCTGCCGAGCGCATGGCGGCCGAGGGGGCCAGACAGGCTGTCAGCGTGCGTTTGATGCGGTTGCCGCGCTGCGCCGGGAAAAACGACCGGTGCAACGCCGGCAGTGCGATGGCGGCCGCCAGGTGCCAGGCAAAGAAACCCGCCACCAGCATCAGCCAGTCGCGCACCGGCAACAGCCCGTGTTCGCCGGCCGGCACCACGGCAAACAGCCAAAGGAAAGCCCCCGTGGCGCATGTGCGCGGCCACGCCGAGGCCTTGCCCCAGCGCAGGGCGCGCCTGTGCGCATCGCGGGATCGCAGCGAACGGGCGAGGTGCCGTTGGATGTGGGTGTTCCTGCCGGCCTCGGGCCGGGCCGCCGTCCGCCGCAGGAAAACCGCCAATTTGCGCGCGGCTTCAAGCGAAATGCCATCCACCAGCGCTTGGCCGCCCACCATGACCGCGCGGCCTTTGGCGCGGGCTTGGGCAAGCTCGTCCCACCGGAACACCTGCCCGGTTCCCTGCGTGCGGTGCTCGGGGTGCGGGTGGCAGGCCGATTCCCCGACGACCCCCTCCGGTGACAGGGCCAGGGCCGGCAAATCGGCAAAAAAAACGAACCCGAACGGCAGCAGGCTGCCGACAGCCATGCCGCCCTGCCCGTTGGAGGGGAACTCCATGGCCATCGCGGGGCGGCGGAAAAAGGACGGGACGCGCGATGCTGCCAGTGCCCCCCACGGCAGCCACGCCAGGCATTCAAACAGGTACAACGCACCCAGGATGATCAGGAGTTCATCAAAAGTGGTGATGTTGGGCATGGTTTATTCGCCGCGCTTGGAGAAGAGCGAGGTGAGTTTGTTCCATCCCTTGGCAACGGCACCGGCCAAGATGGCCAAGCCGGCCAGGATGGGTTTGGCCAGCTTGGCAAGCAGTCCGGTCTTGGCCGCCGCGGCGACCGCCCCGCCGGCCACCAACGCCGTCAGGCCGTAAGCCGCCACCTTGTCGCCGGTGGTCCATTCCTCGTATTTGCTGCCGGTCTTGTAGGTGTAGCCGCCGAGCAACTGGCGGACTTCGGCCAGCGAAGGGTCGAGATTCTGGGGATCGCAGGCCAAGGTCACATCCATGACGCCGCGGCGGCCGAGTATTTTAATCTTGTGGTTGACCAAGGGCGCGTCTCCCACCTTGGCTTCGATGCACCATTCCAAATTGTGCGAGGCGGTGTCGTAGTGGGGCTTTTCGCGCCAGCCGACGATGGACAACGGCGGTTGGTTGGGTCGTTCCTTGTTGCGGGCTTCGGCGCTTTCCTTGTAACTGTCCAGAATGGCATCGGCGTTGATATTGTCCTTTTCGTCATCCTTGACATAGCCGATGTTGTCAAACGAAAAATAAACGACCCAATCCTCACCCTTGCCGGAAACAACCGCCCCGCGTTCATTTCCCGCGACCCGGTCGCCTTGGCTGGCGCGGATTTTCTGCGTTTCAGACTTGTTGAAAAACACATACCCTTCAGGGAGTGTGATTTCACCCTCGGCCAGGTCCGCCGTCAAGGGGCCGGGCACACCCATTTGCCGTTCGGGTTCGGCTTCCGGCATCTTGGGCGGCGGGGCGTTCTCCTGGGCTTGGGCATGGGCCCCAAGCGCGGTCCACGCAAGGGCGGCCAGCACCAAGGCACGGCCGGCGGAACGGTGGTTGAAGGCGGCGGGTGTGGGCATGGGAGGGGGGTGGGAGGATGGGGGAAAGTTGGCGGAGCATAACGTCCCCGCAGCGGCTGAAAGGGGATGGCCGCATGGGGCGGGGTTTGCCCCGGGAGCGATTGGCGCAGGGGACTTTCCCTACAATCCCCGCCCCGTGTCCAACCCCCTCCAATTCGCCATTTCCCACCAAGATGCCTCTTCCCGCGCCCGTGTGGGACGGGTGACCACCCCGCATGGGGTGTTTGACACGCCCGCCTTCATGCCGGTGGGCACCCAAGGCACGGTCAAAGGCTTGCTGCCGGACCGGGTGCGTGGCACCGGGTCCCAGATCATTTTGGGCAACACTTATCATCTGCTGTTGCGCCCGGGGGCCGAGGCGGTGGCCAAACAGGGAGGGCTGCAGAAGTGGACCCGTTGGCAGGGGCCGATGCTGACGGATTCCGGCGGATTTCAGGTTTTTTCGCTGGCCAACATCAACCGCATCGATGAGGCAGGGGTGCGCTTTCGCTCGCACATTGACGGCCGCGAAATCATGCTGACGCCGGAGGAATCCATCCGCGTGCAGAATTTGCTCGGCGCGGACATCATCATGGCCTTTGACGATTGCCCCCCCGCGCGCACACCCAAGCCGCGCTGGGAGGGGCCGGGGGTGGCGAAAAAAGGCGGGGCGGCGCCGGATGACGCCAAAACCGCGGTGCCGCCGGCCGTGACCGACGAGCGTGAATATCTGCGCCGGGTCCGTGAAGCCAACGAGCGCACCCTGCGCTGGCTGGACCGCTGCGTGGCGGCCCATGGCCGCAAAAGCGAGCAATCATTGTTCCCCATTTGTCAGGGTGGCACCGACATGGAGATGCGCCAATGGTGTGCGCAAAGGCTGGTTCAGGTGGATGCGCCCGGCTACGCCATTGGTGGGGTGGCGGTCGGCGAGGGTTCGGCGGAAATCCGCAAGGTGGTGGAGTTTACGGCGCCCCTTTTGCCGGCCCACAAGCCCAGGTATTTGATGGGTGTGGGGTATGAGCGTGACATCGTGGCCGCGGTGCGTGCGGGGATTGACATGTTTGACTGCGTGCTGCCCTCGCGCAACGGGCGCAATGCCCAGGTGTTCACCCGGCAGGGGCCGATGAAGCTGCGCAACGCCAAATTCATTGATGATCCGCGGCCGGTGGACGAGACCTGCGATTGTGATTGCTGCGCCGGGGGCTATTCCCGCGCCTATCTCAACCATCTTTTCCGGGCCAATGAAATGCTTGGGCCCATTTTGCTTTCCATCCACAATATCCGGCACTTTCAGCGCCTCATGTTGGACATTCGGGCGGCAATCAGGGACAATGCTTGGCCCGCTTTTGCGGCCAGGTGGCCGGTGGCGGAACTGGTTCCCGCCTGATTCGCGTTTCTTTCCTTCCTTTGGATTTCAACCATGTCCTTCGATTCGTTCCTCACCACGTCAACCCTCGCCCAAGCCGGCGCCGTCGCCCCCGATGCCGCCCCCGCCACCACCGCCGCTCCGGGAGCCCCCGGTGCCGCCGGCGCCCCGCCCGCCCCCCAGCCGGGTTTCAATCCGTTGCTGCTGGCCCTGCCCATCGGCGTGGTGATCGTCATGATGTGGTTCACCAGCCGCAAGGACAAGAAGAAGCGCGAAGAAATGGCCAGCAAACTTCAGAAGGGTGCCAAGGTCACCACCATCGGCGGCGCACGCGGCAAGGTCACCGAAGTGACCGACACCGAGGTGACGGTGAAGTTCGATGATTGCAGCATCACCTTCCTGCGCTCGGCGATCCAGACCGTGGACGAAGTGCCGGCTTGACGTCCGGCCGGCGGCTGAAGCCGCAGATGCAGGTTCGCAAAGGATCTGCCACCCCCCAAGCGGCCTTTGGGCCGCTTTTCCCGTACTCCAAGAAGCCTCCGCATGTTCATGCACTCCTTCCTGATTCTGCTCGCCGGCTGTGCGCTGGCGCTGGTTTTGCACCTGGTCAAAACGCGGTTTTCGCGCTTGTGGGGACTGGTTGCGTTCACCGCCGTTGTGGGCATGGCCGCATCGCTCCTGTATTGGCCCGGCCAGTACACGCCCAAGGACCGCCTGCCCCTGGGCATCGACCTGGCCGGCGGCACCACCCTGGTGTACGACGTTCAGGTGCCGGACAACGCCCAGGATCCGGCCTCGGTCATTGTGGACCGCACCATTGCGACCCTGTCCAAGCGCGTGGACCCCACCGGCACGCGCAACCTGATCTGGCGCCGCTTGGGCGACAAGCGCCTGCAGGTGCAGATGCCTGCTCCCAACGCCAAGGTGTCCGTCCTTCGCCAGCAATGGGAAGATGCCCGCAACAATGCCTTGTCCGGCAGTCTCACATCCGACAAGCTGGAAGAGCAATTGGCCGCCGGCATCACCGGGCCCGGTTTGTCCGCCGTTCAAGCGGCTTGGAAAGAACGTGCCGAATCCAAAGCCGCTTACAACGCGCTGGATGCGGCCGAGAAGGCTAATCCGGCCAAGTCGGCGGCTTTCATGGCCGCCGAAGACCGCTATTTCGCGGCCAAGAAACAGTACGCATCGGCCATGGCCGCCGCGCTCAAGACCGGTTCCTTCAGTGCCGCATTGCTTGACAAGCTGGTTGAAATTCCCGCTGCGGAAGTCCCTCTGACCGAAGACGAGATCAAGGCCGGCCAAACAACCCGCCGCCAAAAGTATCTGGCGGATCTGCAAAAGGATTACCCTGCCCGCGCCGAAAAACTGGCGAAGGCATTGGCCGCTTTCGAAGAGTATGAAAAGGTCAAGGGGGCGTTGGAAACCCCGGAAGATCTGGACCGCCTGCTCCAGGGTTCCGGCCGCGTGGAATTCCGCATCGCGCCCAGGACCGACGACCCGGAGTTGGGCGATCCGTCCGAGTTCATCCGCAAGTTGCGCGAACGCGGCCCGCGTTCGTTCACCGACAAGGATGCCTACGCCTGGTTTGAAATCGATTCCTTGGCGCAGTATTTGGACATCCAGGACACCAAGGCGGAGCGCCTGCAGTTTTTTGCCGAGCGTTTGGACTTGGCCAAAGAGGGGCTGACTTCGGATCGCGTGATTGCCGCCATCGGCGCCGCCTTGGAGGCCTCCACCGACAGTGATCCGCAAAAGGCCGATGCCAGCGCGCGCAAAGTCGAACGGTTGGTCGCCTCGCGCGGGGTGGTGGCCAAGGTTTACAACGGCAAAATCTACGTGCTCTTGGGCAACGACGTCAAGCGCAACGCGATGACCGCAGCCCAGGGCTGGGCG
>CANIYR010000041.1 GCA_947471825.1 Phycisphaeraceae bacterium
CGCTGTTGGTGTCTTTGTACGGATCCACGCGGTGTCCGTGGCAGCCGGGGGCGGCCAAGGGCAGCAGGGCCAAAGAGGCGAGCATGGCGGATTTGAAGAGGGCGTTATGCATAGGGTTTTTGTCCTGGGTCAAAAGGTATCCATCAGATGTTGCAGCCTGACTCATGTTACATAGGTTGCGAAGTATTCTCCAAAAGAAACTGATGAAGAAGTATAAAAATCTTTAAAAATGGACTTTAAAGACTTGGATCGTCTTTGAAGGGATTCTGGGCCTGATTCAGGAGTTTTTCATACCGGATGCGCTCAATCACCGGGTGAATGGCAAAATAAAGCAGGGCAATCCCGCCTGCCAAGCAAATCAGGGTGGGAATCCAGCGTCCGCCAATGCCGTACAACCATTGGATGGGAGCCCAGGCGTTTCGCGCCGATTCCGGGCTGTCCAGTTGCACAAACAGTGCAATCGCGGCGATGGTGCAGAATAAACCGGCGAAACCCAGCTTGAAAGCACGCCCATAGAGCGCTTCATCCATCCATAGCGGTGGTTCGACGGTGCGGCCGATGCCCTTTCCGCGCAGCGTCACCACATCGTCCAAATCCTTGCCCATTTGCTTTTTCCGCAACTTGGCCGCTTCCACAATGCGGGCGTGAACTTCTTTTTTGGCATCTTCCAACGGGGCTGGGATGTTGCCTGCCGCGCCGGCGGCAATGCCATCACCCAAAGCCGCGGGCTTGGCCTTGGGCTTGGCCACTTCAAACCGGTGCTGGCACATCGGACAGGCCATGGCCATGCCCGGACACACATGGGCGCATTCGGGGCATGCCTTTTTACCGGGTGGGATGACGGCCGGAGGCTTGGGTTTGACGTCGGTGGAAAGCCCTGCATGCGCACCGTCGGCAGGCGCGCCCGCTCCAGCTGGCGCGTCTGGAGCAAGCGGAACGCCCTTTGGCTGTCCGCCCGGCGGGAGTTCTGTGAGCGAATCGTTTTCCGGCTTGACTGCGGCGGCTTCGGTGCGGACGGCCGGTTTTGAAGCATCGGTATTTTTCAGCGTGCTTTCCTGCGGGACCTGAACCACGGCCTCGCATTTGGGGCACTTGAATTTGGAGCCGATGCGCGCGGGCTTGACCACGAATTTCTGGCGGCAAGCATGGCAACGAAATTGGATTTGTTCGGAAATTTCTTCAGCCATGGGACCCTTGGATGTCGTGGCGGCATGGTAACCTACGGCCAAGCAAAAACAAACCCCGTCCCCCAAAGGAAATTTGCCATGCCGGATGACATGACCACGGTGGCCGACATGAAGCGGGCCGTTGCCCGGTTTGTGGCGGACAGAAGTTGGCAACAACACCACCAACCCAAACATCTGGCGGGCTCCATCCTGATTGAGGCCGCCGAATTGATGGAGCATTTCCAGTGGGATCCGGTTGAGACGGGGGTGCAAGTCGCGCAGGATGCCAAGCGTATGCAGGGCATTCGGGAGGAAATCGCCGATGTGCTGGCCTACACATTGTCCCTGGCCAATGTCTTGGACATTGATTTGGCCGATGCGCTGGAAGCCAAGATGCTTCGCAATGCGCAGAAATATCCGGTGGGTCATGCCGGGGTGGCACGCCCCAAGGCGTGATGGGAGGGGCAATGAACATCATTCTTGCGCGGACTATCCACCGAATTTGCAACTTTTCCGCATGTTTTTAACGTCCTGATAACCGCCAAGAGACCGATAAAAAACGTTTGAAAAGCCTTTCAATCGGTTTTATGGCCATTCATGCCGGTCCTGCGGGGGCACGGACGAAAGCCTTCTGCGCTGCGCCCGGTGTGGGCCAAGTGCAGAACTTTTGATCCGTAAGGCCGCCCATGTCATCCACCTTCTCCACCGCCGGTTTGCTCAAGCCCCTGGAAGCCCCTCACAAGCGGTTTAGCATGGAGGAAGCCAACCGCGCCACCGTTTACGTGGGGCGTGTGGCCCATGACGTGATGGTGGCCCATTGCCAGGTGGTCAGTATCCGCCGTCAGATAGAGGGTGCGCGCGGCGGCCGGCTTGAAGTGTTGGAGCGCGATTACCGGCGGCTCATCAACCGCCTGCGCGATTTGGTGCGGGAGTTGGACTTTGCCGGCGTTGAGCTCCGCGACTTTGAAAAGGGCGCGGTGGATTTTCCGGGCATGTGGGCAGGCAAGCCGGTGTTTTTCTCCTGGGCGCCCGGGCAGGCGGCGGTGCATGTTCCGGTGCCGGCGGCAGGCTTGCCGGCGGTTGCAAAGGCCGGTGTTGCGGTATCCTGAGGATTCAGCGATGCCTGAAAATGCGGTTGCGCAAGGAATAAACACATCTTTGGCTTATGATGTCGCCCATGAGACTCGACATTTCCTCCATGACGCATGTCGGTCGCAAGCGCGGACACAATGAGGACGCATTTTTCACAGACCCCGAGCTTGGCTTGTGCGTGGTGTGCGACGGGTTGGGGGGGGTGGCCGCGGGGGAGGTTGCATCGCGCATGGCCTGCGACATATTGCGCCGGTTCTTCGAGGACAATCGCGCCCGTCTCAGGCAATGCGCCGAGGCGGTCAGTTTTTTTCATACCACCGGCACAAAGGCCCTGCTCGCCGAGGCTGCGCAATTGGCCCACCAAGCCATCCGGGGTTCCGCCGCCGCATCCAAGGAGCGCAATGGGATGGCCTGCACCATGGTCATGCTGCTGGCATTGGGCGAGCACGTGGCCATCGCGCATGTGGGGGATTCGCGCGCTTACCTGCACCGCAAAGGCCGGCTTTATGCCCTTACCCGCGATCACAATTACGCCATCGAAGCCGTCCATTCCGGCAATTCCAGCCTGCAGGAACTGATGCATTCCGACAAGGGTGCCCGCCTGACGCGTTGCCTTGGCTACCCGACGCCCGCCATCGAAATTGATGTGCTGGTTTTGGAGCCGATGGAGGGCGATTCCTTCCTGCTTTGCAGCGACGGTGTCACGACGCATTTGGATAGCGACGAATTGCTGGAAATCTTGGAGTGCGAAAAGCCCGCGCATGTGCCGGATGCCTTGGTTGCCGAATGCAACGCCTGCGGCGGCACGGACAACATCACCGCAGTGGTGGCGCTGGTCTCCGGCCGTTCGCCGGATTCCGACGCAAGGTTGGCTTCTCGCATCATTTCTTTCCGCGGCATACCTGTTTTCAGCCGATTGGGGCTGGTGGAACTGATGCGTGTCTTCAACCTTTGCCAGGAGCGGGAGTACGCGGCCGATGAGCCCATCATTCGCGAGGGTGATGACGACCACCGGCTGTTCGTGTGCCTGTCGGGCCACGCCCAAGTGCGGAAAAATGGCAACAAGATCGCCTCGATCCGTCCCAACGATGTGTTCGGCGAGATGTCCCTGCTTGAAAACGTGCCACGGTCCGCAGACGTGGTGGCGGACAAACCCACCGTGGTCTTGGTGTTTGAGCGCGACAATTTCGTGAACATCATGCGCCAGGAACCGTGGATGGCCATCAAAATGCTGTTTCCCATGGTCCAGAACCTCAATCGCCGGTTGCGCCGCACCAACGACAAATTGTCCCAGTCGCTGCTGATGGTCGCCAGTGCCGGTGCGGGATCGGCAAAATCCCCCCCAGCCGGTCAGGCCCACCGTCTTGTTGCGGCGGAAGATTCGGTGGTGTCCGCCTTGCTGACTGAAGATCAGTTGCTGGGGTTCGAAACGGCCCTTTATGGGGCCGGTGAAGATGTTTGACCGCCGTTGGCGTCCATGATGGCTTGCATGGCCGCGATCCCCCCATTGCCTGTGCAGGTTTTTTCCGCTTTCAACTGCGTGCAGTCACGGCTTTTTCGCGTTGTTTGGGCAACAGTCCGGCCACCAGCAGGAGCAGCCCCATAAACAGCGTAAAGTCGCGGTAGGGCCATACGGTGGTCCACGTCACCAAGCGGGTTGGTGGCTCGCGGTAGGCCGGAACCAGTTCGCTGGCCGGGATCTGTACGGGGTTGAGCCAATTTTCCACCGCATCCACCGCGGCCGTGCCCGCCACATAAGTCTGCAGGTTGGCGACCAAGGTCATGCCTGCCGCCGGATCGGCCGGTGGCGGCGTGAGCGGACGGGTGCCGACCCGTTTCAAGCGCAGTTGGGTCAGCGCCAGGTGTTCAAGCAGACTTTCGTCGTCATTTTCCAGGGCAAGCAACATGCTTTGGTGGCGTTCCAAAGTTTTAACCGATCGCTCCTTTTGGATTTCCAAGACGCGCAATCCATGGGCGTGGAATTGGTTGCCAATCATTTCGGGTATCAGGATGGTCAACGCCAAAACGGTCACGCCGGCTCCCAGGCACAACCAAGAGGCGGTTTCACTGAGTTTCCATTCGGCGGAACTGACCGGTTCCAAAAATGTCGCCAAGGCACGGTCGCCAACCGTGTCGGCGGCCGTTTCTGCAACGGGGGTGGGTGGGGCGTCTTCCATGACTTCATGGATGATATCGGCGTTTGGGCCGCCCTTCGCGTAAAATCTCCGGCCTTTCCGCAGCCTATTTTCAGCGCCCCCACCCATGGCAGATTTTTCCCTTGCGATTGCCCCCGTGCCAGCCCAGGCCGCCCCCGGTGGCGGATGCTGCCAGATCTCCGCTTCTTCAATGCATGCTGCAGAAACGCCCGGTGCGCAGAGCGGGCCGTCAGTCTATCTTGAAACGTTCGGCTGCCAGATGAATGAACTGGATTCGCAGCTGGTCACCAGCCAGTTGCGCGGTCTGGGCTACCGCTTCACCGCCGATTGGAAGACCGCCGACGTCATCCTTTACAACACCTGCTCCATCCGAGAACAGGCCGAGAACAAGGCTTTGTCACGCGTGGGTTTGGTCGGCGAACTCAAATTGGAGCGGCCCGGCATCGTGCTGGGTGTGATGGGTTGCATGGCCGAGCGCGACGGCGCCGACATGATCCGCCGCCACCCGCAGATTGACGTGCTCTGCGGCCCCGGCGACCTCGACAAAATGCCGATGTTGATTGACAACATCCGCAAAACGCGCATCAGCGACCGCCCGTTCGCCCTGCGCGCCCGGCATGAAAAAGGCTTTGCCAAAGCGGCCCAGATCGCCCTGCAAGGTGACACCACCCGCCGCAGTGCCACCTTGTCCGCCGCCGAGGACACGCTTGAAGCCTTGGACCTGTCGCGCTCCTTCACCCCCGGCGAGTCCGGCGCAGTGGGGGAGGATGGCGCCCTTTTGGGCAATCCGCGCAGCGCCTATGTGCGCATCACCCGGGGCTGCAACAAATTCTGCACCTACTGCGTGGTGCCCAACACGCGCGGGGCCGAGGTGCACCGCCACCCGGATGCCATCGTCGAGGAGTGCCGAAAACTGGCCGAATCCGGCGTGATCGAGATCACCCTGCTCGGCCAGACCGTCAATCATTACCACTACGACCTGGCACAAGCCGTGCGCGGCGAGGGCGGTTATTGGCAGCCGCAGGTGGGCACGGTCATCAGCCCCAACAGGGGCACCGGCGGCCCGAGTCCTGTTTTTTCGCCGACGACCACCTCGTTCGCCCAATTGCTCCGGCGCATCCATGACGAAGTCCCGGCCCTGCTGCGCCTGCGTTTTGTGACCAGCTATCCGCGCGACTTCGGCGACGACATCCTGGAAACCATCCGCGACTGCCCGCGCATCTGCCGTTACATCCATCTGCCGGTGCAAAGCGGTTCCGACCGCGTGCTGGCGAGGATGAACCGCGGGTACCGCACGGCCCAGTACCGGGACCTCATCGAACGCGTCCGCCGGCATCTGCCAGACGCCGAGCTGGCCACCGACATCATCGTGGGTTACCCCGGCGAAACGGAGGAGGATTTTGCAGAGACCGTGGAGTTGATGCGGTTTTGCCGCTTCAAGAATTCCTACATCTTCAAGTATTCGCCGCGGCCGGGCACTGCGGCCTTCGGCATCGTTGACGATGTGCCCGATGAAACCAAAAAGGCCCGCAACCAGGCGCTGCTCGCCTTGCAAAACGAGATCGGCATCGAAGTGAACCGGGCTTATCCCGGCAAGACGGTCGAGGTGCTGGTGGAGGCCGTTTCACGCAGGGGTCAAAAGGCCGCCAATGCCGCCGCGGCAAATGTGACCCTGGGTTGGTCCAAGCCTGAAGAAACCACGCAGCTGACAGGCCGAACCAAGGGCGACATCATCGTTCTGTTCGACGGCGACCCGTCGCTGGTCGGGCGGATCGTGCCTGTGAAAATAGAACGGGCGGCACCCTTGGCCCTGTTCGGGACGCTGGCGTAAGGCTGCACCCGGCCGGCTTGCGCTGTGCCTTGCACTAGAATCCACCGCGGCTTTCCTTTCCTTACGAACAGGTTTTCCATGTATGCCATCCCCGACCACGACCGTTACTTCATGGGCATCGCCATGGCCGTGCGCGAGCGCGCCAATTGCCGCGGCCGCCGGGTGGGTGCGGTCATCGTCAAAGACCATCGCATCGTTTCCACCGGCTACAACGGCACCCCGGCCGGCATGGCCAATTGCCTGGACGGCGGCTGCGCACGCTGCGCCCAGGCCGCCAAGTCGCCCGGCACCGGCTACGACGTCTGCATCTGCGTGCATGCCGAGCAGAACGCGGTGTTGGCGGCGGCCAGGTTCGGTATTTCCATCGACGGCGCCAGCGTGTATTCCACCCTGCGCCCCTGTTTTGATTGCACCAAGCAGATGCTGCAGGCCGGCATCGGATCGGTGTATTTCCTTCATGACTGGGCCCACCCCGACCCGGTGTGGCAGACCGAATACGCCGGCATCCAGTCGCGCTTCCGGGAGATCCGGCAGATCGGGATGAACGACCCCCGCGAAGCATGGGCGCAGGGCAGGTCGGTGGAGGGTGCGGGTCTGTTCGGCTAAAACACACGCGCATCCCGCCTTTTCCGCCATGCTCAAACTCGCCACCCTGATTGAAAACCCCGGTGAACCGTCCGTTTCCTCGCGGTACCAGGATCCCGCCATCCTGCGCGACATGGGTTACAACGGGCTGTGCATCTACCTGACCACCGCGCTTTCCGGGTTGCGCGGCCCCGACGACGCGGGCGGCGATCCCGAGATGCGCCGCTGGCTGCAGAACACCCTGGACCAGGTCGAGACCCGCGTGCGCGCCGCGCGCCGGGCCGGGCTGGATGTCTACCTGTTCTACGACGCGCTGACCCTGCCGCGCCTTGACGTGCACCGCCACCCCGAGCAACTGACCTGCAAGAACCGCCCCGCCACGCTGTGCCCGGCCTCCGACCTTGCCCACAAACTCTCGATGGACGGCTTGCGCGCCCTCATCTTGCGTTTCCCCGACATCGCGGGCATTTCGCTGCGGGTGGGCGACACCGACGCCGCGCGCGTGCCTTACCTCATCGGCAATGACGTGTACGCCCCGCACTGCCCGCGCTGTTCGCAATTGGGCCGCGCCGACCGCGTGCTGGGCGTCATCCACAAGGCCCATGCCCTGGTGGTCGGCGAGTTTGGCAAGCGCCTGATTGTCCGCGCTTGGAATGTGCGGCCCGGCGGCTTGCATGACGACACGGGCCTGGCCGCCTGGGTGCTGCCGCGACTGCCCGGCAAACCCGACGACGACCGTCTGGTGCTCTCCTTCAAGTTCAGCCACACCGATTTTTGGCGCTACCAGGCGTGGAACCCCTGCTCGCTGGTGGCCGGCCGGCGCCCGGTGATTTACGAGTTGCAGTGCCAGCGCGAATTTGAGGGCAAGGGCGGTTTGCCCAACTGGCAGGCGCCGCTGTGGCAGGCAGGCCCGCCCGAGCGGGCATCCGGCGGCGACCCCTTCGAGAAAATGGGCTTGGCCGAGGCCGCCAGCCGCGTCAACCTGGCCGGCGTGTGGGCCTGGGTGCGCGGCGGCGGATGGGGCGGGCCTTTCGTGCGCGATGAATCGTGGATCGATGCCAACGCCTGGGCGGCCCCGCGCTTGGCCGACAACCCGCAGGCCGATCCCGCGGCATTGGCGCTGGAATGGGCCCGGACGCGTCTGCACATCAAGGAAGACAAGGCCGCGCAAACCGTGGCGCGCATCCTGGCCGAATCTAGCGAAGCCATGCGCCGCGCGTTTTATGTCGAGGCCTTCGCGGCCGGGCGCCCGGGCCCTTGGCATCCGGCCGCCGACCTGGTGTCGGACGATTTGATCGACGCTGAAAGCGCTTGGCGCATGGTGCGCGCGGTGCCCTTGGATCGCCTGGCCGCGGTGGTGGAAGAAAAGCGCCTGGCCGCCGATTGGATGGGCGCCGCGCGCCACCAATTGCAGGGGATCATCGCCGACCGCGCGCATGAAAACCTGGAATCCCTGCTCCACACCCTGCAATATGGCGAGTCACTGTTCGAGGCACTGCACGACCTGTTCGGCGGTTTGGTCGCCTACAGGCAGTGGTTGTCCGGCAAGCAGGCCAAGGATGCGGCCCTTTGTCGCGTCAAATTGTCGGCCGCGCAGAATCACTGGAATCATCATGTGCGCCGCGACGGCACCCTGCCCGGCGTTGCCACGCCGTTTCGTGAGACGGGATTCTGGGAATTGACGCAGAAGGTGATGGACGAGGTGGCCGCTGCCTCGGCGCCGGCTTGAAGTGCCGCTTCCATGACAAATCGCAAAAATAAGCATGAAAAACACCATGGCAGGTTTCTGGCAGCCGACCCTGATGGTCACGGCCGAACCCTTGCTGGTGCGGGCCGTGGCGGAGTCCGTCTGGCGTTCTCCCGCTTTGTCCGCGAAGCCAACCTCCAGAAGGACGCCGTGCAGGTAGGTGAAGCTGGGCATTGAGAATCCCGCCCCCGAGCCCAATCCCGAAATGCTGGCAATGGCGCAATTTTTCGCCGGCGGCGGCGCTGCCAATCCGCAGGGCGCACCCCTGCCGGCCTGAACCGCGGGGTTGCAGCAGGTCTACATCAAGGCGCAATGGCTGACCGTCCACCATGACACGCACGGCGCGGTCTGGGTCGCCCGTCCGGCCGCATCGGCGGCAACGAAAACCCGTTTGTCGAGTGCGCGTTGGTGCTGTCGCTGGCGGATTCCGCGATGCCCATCACCTGCGGGCCGGATGATCCCCGCAAGATCAAATGGGATTACTGCGGCGCCCCGCCCGAGGCCATGGTGGCCAGTCTGGCGACCATCAGGGCGGTGGATGCCGGCGGCAAGCCGCTGCCGGTTTCCTTCAAGGGGGCGCACGGCCTCTCGGAGTTCTGCCTGGTCACGGTCAAGGGCAAGGTGCTGGCGGTGGACGCGAATAACTTGGTGGTCTCGCCCGAGGCCATCCACAACGCCGGCGAGGATGGCGACGGCAAAAAAGGCGGCACGCCGGTGGCCGGGAAATAAAACCAATGAAATGGCTGTGAAACGAAAAAAGCCCCCAATCGGGGGCTTTTTTCGTTTTCTTGGCTGCCGGAGATCATTCCCACTCAATCGTTGCCGGCGGCTTGCTGGAGATGTCGTAGCACACACGGTTGACGCCGCGCACTTCGTTGATGATGCGGGTGCTGATGCGGGCCAAAACGTCGTAGGGCAGGCGGGCCCAGTCGGCGGTCATGAAGTCCTGGGTCTCCACCGCGCGCACGGCGATCACCTGTTCGTGGGTGCGGCCGTCACCCATCACGCCCACCGCCTTGACCGGCAGGAGGACGGCGAACACCTGGCTGGTCTTGCGGTAGAGCTGGTTCGAGACGATTTCCTCCAGCAGGATTTCATCGGCATCGCGCAGGATGGACAGTTGGGAAGGCGTGATTTCACCCAGGATGCGCACCGCGAGGCCCGGGCCCGGGAAGGGGTGGCGCCAGACCATCTGGTCCGGCAGGCCCAGCACCGCGCCCATCTTGCGGACTTCGTCCTTGAACAGGTTGCGCAGGGGTTCGACCAGTTTGAAGCCGAGCTGTTCGGGCAGGCCGCCCACATTGTGGTGCAGCTTGATGTTGGCGGCGGTTCCGGCGTAGCCGTGGCCGGATTCGATCACATCGGGGTAGAGCGTGCCCTGCGCCAGGAAGTGGGCATCGGGAATGCTCTTGGCGGATTCCTTGAACACTTCGATGAAGCGCGAACCGATCAGTTTGCGCTTGGTCTGCGGGTCGGTGATGCCCTTGAGGTCGTTCAAAAAGGCTTCGCTGGCATCCACCACGCGGAAGTCAATGTCGAAGTGGCCAACAAAGGCGCGCTCGACGAATTCGCGCTCGCCCTTGCGGAGCAAACCGTTATCCACGAAGATGCAGGTCAGCTGTTTGCCGATGGCCTTGGCGAGCAGGGCGGCCACGACCGAGGAGTCCACGCCGCCCGAGAGCCCGCAGATCACGCGCTTGTCGCCCACTTGCTGGCGTATGCGCTTGATTTCGGTTTCGATGAAGTCGGCCATCTTCCAGGTGGCGTGGCAGCCGCAGACCTTGAAGATGAAATTGGACAGAAGGTCGGTGCCGTGCGGGGTGTGCGTCACTTCCGGGTGGAATTGCACGCCGTAGAAGGGCTTGGTCTTGTGCTTGACGGCGGCATAGGGGCAGGTCGAGGTGTGGGCCAGGGGTTCGAAGTCGGCCGGCAGGGACTGCACCTGGTCGCCATGGCTCATCCAGCAGGTGGTTTTGGCCGGCAGGCCGGCCAGGAGGTTCGATGCATCGGTCACATGCAGATCCACGCCGCCGTATTCGCGGCTGTGTGCGGGTTCGACTTTGGCGCCGAGCAATTCGCAGCCGGATTGCATGCCGTAGCAGATGCCCAGGACCGGCACGCCGAGTTCAAACAGGCGCGGGTCGGGCTTGGGGGCGCCCTTTTCATAGACCGACGACGGGCCGCCGGAGAGGATGATGCCCTTGGGTTTCAACTTCTTCAATTGCTCGATGGTGACCGTCGGCCCCAGGAGCACGGAATAGACACCGGCGTCGCGGACGCGGCGGGCAATCAGCTGGACATACTGGCTGCCGAAGTCCAAAATCGGAATCACTTCGCCGATGACGGAGGGGGGCACTTCGGCAATGGCGCGGTCGTTGGGGTTGATGTCAGTGGACATGGGCGTGGGGCAAAATTCAGGTGAGGGGGAAAGGGCGGATTGTAGCGGGGGAAGGCTTTTGAAAGAAAGACCCGAGACACGAAAAAAGCCCCCGGATGATCGGGGGCTTTGCATCCGATTTAGGTGCAATCAGCAGTTTCAGCAGGTTTTGCAACCCTTTGTGCCGGCTTTGACGGCGGCCACCACCTTGCGGGCGGCATCGGTCAGGTCGTTGCCGGTCTGCAGGGTGGGGATCTTGGCCTTGTTGGCTTCCAGGAGGGCTCGGGCGGCTTCCACGTTGGTGCCTTCCAGGCGCACCACGAGGGGGACATTGAAGCCGATCTTGGTGGCGGCGTTGACGATGGCCTGGGCGATCACGTCGCACTTGGCGATGCCGCCGAAGATGTTGACCAGGATGCCCTCGACACGGGTGTCGGAGAGGATGATCTTGAAGGCTTCGGTCACGGCTTCTTCCGAAGCGGAGCCGCCGACATCCAGGAAGTTGGCGGGCTCGGCGCCGTGCAGCTTGATGATGTCCATGGTCGACATGGCCAAACCGGCGCCGTTGACCAGGCAGCCGATGTTGCCGTCGAGGTTCACATAGGAGAGGTCGAATTCGGCGGCGCGGGCTTCGGCCGGGTCCATTTCTTCAGGGTCCTGCATGGCGACGAATTCCGCCTGGCGGAAGGCGGCGTTGTCGTCGATGTCGAACTTGGCGTCGATCGCCAGCACCTGTCCGTCGGGGAATTTTTCCGACGGGGGGGTGACGATCAGGGGGTTGATTTCAACCAGGGAGGCATCGGTGGCCAGGAAGACCTTGGAAAGCTTCGTCATGATGTCGGCGGCCTGGTTGACCTGCTTGCCTTTGAAGCCGAGGGCGTAGGCGATCTTGCGCGCCTGGAAGGGCAGCAGGCCGA
>CANIYR010000042.1 GCA_947471825.1 Phycisphaeraceae bacterium
CCGCGTCGGCTGCGATGCCGATGGTTTCGTGTCGCCGGCCGACATCGAAAAGAATTTGCGGCCCGAAACCTTGCTGGTGGTGATGACCCACGCCAGCAATGTGATCGGCACCGTGCAGGACGCCGCCGCCGTCGGCGCCATCGTCCGCAAGCATGGCGCCATTTTCTGCCTGGATGTGGCCCAGACCATCGGCGCGGTGCCGGTGGACATGAAGGAACTCCGCGCCGACATCCTGGTGTTTCCCGGCCACAAATCGCTCTTGGGGCCCACCGGCACCGGCGCCATCGTTTTGGGCGAACGCTGCCCGTCACCGTCGGAAGAGGTTGAGGATCACACCCGCTTCTGGTCGTGGCGCGAAGGCGGCACCGGCGGCGATTCCAAGACCCCGGTGCATCCGGCGCAGATGCCTTATGCCCTCGAAGGCGGCACGCCCAACACGGTCGGCATCGCAGGGCTGGAAGCCGGCTTGGATTATGTGATCAAGCAGGGCGCCGACAAGCTGATCACCCACGAACGCGCCCTGTGCCAGCGCCTGATCAGCCGGTTGGGGGCCGATGAGCGCTTCCGGATATTGGGCAGCAAAGATGTCAGCCGGCGCGTGGGCGCGGTCAGCGTCGTGGTGCGCGGGTTTGAGGAGCACCCCATGAATGTGGGCATGATTCTGGACGATTCCTTCGACATCGCCGTGCGCCCCGGCCTGCACTGCTCGCCTTATGCGCACAAGGCGATGGGCACCTTTCCCGACGGCGCGCTGCGCATCAGCCCGGGGGCGTTCAACACCGAGGCCGACGTGGACGCGGTGTGCGACGCGCTTGAACAGATCGCGATGTGAAAAAAAAACGAATCCCGCGCGTACGCGCGGGGTTTTTCGTTGCGCAGGATGGGTGATGGGCCGCGCCTCACTTTCCCACGCAAAATGTCGCGAACACCTTGCCGATGACCTCGTCGGGCGTCAGTGTTCCGCCCAAGCCCGCCAGGGCGTCCAGCCCGGCGCGCAAACTGCCGGCGACCCGCTCGATGGCCGGCAAGGCGTGGTCGCCCACATGCGGGGCCAGGGTGGCGCGGGCCTCGCGCACCTGGGCCAGCGCGCCGCGCAGGGCTTCCTCGTGGCGGGGTTGCAGGGCCAGTTCGCTGGCACCGGCGGATTGGTGGCGGCGTTTGAGCGCTTCCGCCAGGGCTTGTTTCAATTCCAAGAGTCCGGTGCCCTGCGGGGCGCAAACCGGCAGGCCGCCTGTTGCCTGCCAGCCTGCTTGCGCGAGATCCGCCTTGGTCATGACGCGCAGGGACGGGCCACCAAAGGCCGGCCATTGCGCCTGCGGATCGGTGGCATCATCCACTTCAAGCACCAGGTCGGCCCGGCCGATGGCGGCCTGCGCCTGCTCCTGGGCGGCGGTATCGAGCCGGGTTTGCGCGTCGTCCAGCCCGGCGATGTCCACCAGCATGACTTCGGTGCCGCCGGGGAGGGTGAGTTTCTCTTCCAGTGCGTCGCGGGTGGTGCCGGGTTCGGCATGCACCACGGCGCGCGTGCGGCCGAGCAAGGCGTTGAACAGGGTGCTCTTGCCGGCGCTGGGACGGCCGACCAGCACGACGCGGGGGGCGGCTTCCAGCGTGCCCCAGGATCGGCTGCGTGCCAAGAGACCGGCCAGGGTGTCCTCCAACTTGGCCAGGCCGCCGTCGAGGTCGGCGGGGGAAATGGGCACCACATCGTCCTGGTCGGTGAAGTCGATGCCGGCCTCAACCAAGGCCAGCAGGCGGCCCAGGGCTTCCACCTGCGACTCGGTTTGTTTGGCCAGCGCGCCGCGCCGTAGCAGCGTGGCGGCGCGCAACTCGGCTTCGCCATGGGCGTGGATGGTGGCGGCCACGCCCTCGGCCCGGGTCAGGTCCATCTTGCCGTTCTGCCAAGCGCGGAAGGTGAATTCCCCGGCGTGGGCCAGACGGCAACCGGACGGCCGGTTCGGCTCCGCCAGGGTGGCGGCCTGCAGGATGCGATCCAGGAGCGAAGGGTTGCCCGGCACCTGCAATTCGGCGCAGTCTTCGCCGGTGTAGGAAGCCGGGCCGGCAAAGCGGATCAGGATGGCCGGGATCTCCGGCAGCGGAGCGCGCAAGCGCACAAAGTGGGCGCAGCGCGGGGCGTCCGGCACGCTTTGCAGCAGCCGCGCCAGGACGTCCGCCGCGCCCGGGCCCGACAAGCGGATCAGGCCGCGCGCGCTGCGGCCGGGGGGGGATGAAATGGCAATGATCGTGTCTTGCGGCATGGCGGTATTGTGGAAGAAAAACCCCCGGTCATCCCGGGGGTTTCGTTTTTCTTTTCATTTCCCCCAGCGCGACTGCGGGCCGCGCGGAAAGGGGTTCTGCTTTTTCAATTTCTCGAGTTCGGCCATCTGCTTGGGGTTGAGCGGCAAAGGCTTGCCGTCGCGCTTGGCTTCGGCAACCGCCTTGGCGTATTCCAGGCGCTGGGCGAACCAGTGGCGCAGGGTGCCGGGCTTGGGGGCTTCTTTCGGGGCCTTGGCGAGGAGGGTGCCGTTGTTTTCCATTTCCTTCACATGGCGGCGGACGATCCATGAGTCCACAATGCCGGCCAGGGTGCTGGCGGTGATGTAAAGGGTCAGGCCGCACGGGGCCGAATACAGCATCAGGGGGAACATGACCAGGGTCATGACCTTCATGATGGTCTGCTGGGTTTTCTGCTCGTCGGTGGCGGCCGGGGTCTGCGTGTACTTCATGTTGAAGTACATGACCACCGTCATGAGGATCGGCAGCAGGTTGACGGAGGAATAATCAAACTGCACGAAGATGAGTTTGAAAATGTGCTTGCCGTCATCCGGAAACAGCGTGATGAAGCGGTCCGACGACGACAGGTCGCCCAGGAACTGCCATGCGTGCCCGCCAAAATGGATGTTCTGGAAGACGCCCCAGAAGCCCGGCTCATGACGCAGCGGGAAGGCGTAATACAGCATCGCGTACAACGCGGACCAGATCGGCATCTGCAGGAACATCGGCAGGCAGCCGAGCGCGTTGGCGGGGTTGATGCCCTTTTCCTTGTACAGGCGCATGGTTTCCTGCGACAACTTTTCCTTGTCGCCGGGGTACTTGGCCTTCACTTTTTCCAATTCCGGCTGGATGGCCTGCATCTGCTTGCCAAAGCGCATCATGCTGACCTGGGACTTCTTGGTCAGGGGGTGCAGGACCAGGCGCACCGCCAGCACCAGCACGATGATGGAGGCGGCCCAGTCGAAGGTCACATGGCCGTGCAGAAAAGCCAGGAAGGCGAACAGCGCGTTGGCCAGCCACTGGAAGGTGAGGAAACCGCAGAAGCCTTCGGTCAGGCGGAAGCGCACCGTTTCGCTGAGGCCAATGGCGTGGTTGGCGCCGACATCCCTGAGGAAGCGGGCATCGCGCGGGCCGGCGTAGATGGAGAGGGACAAATCCTTGTTTTCGTCCCGGGTTTTCAGCTCGAATGTTCCGGTGTCGAGCGCCAGCAGCACCGCGCGGGCATTTTCAGCGGTTTCATGGCCCTGCGGCGCGCTGACCTTGACCACCGTGCGCAGGGTGGGGAACAGCGTTTCAAGCGGCGTCAGCTTGGAGGCATCCCGGATGTCGGAAGCCACCGGGACGTGGGTGGCCAGCAGGAAGTAACGGTTGTAGGAACCGATCCAAGCCAATTGGGTGTCGTTGGGGGTGTTGGTCTGGTGCGCTTCGTTGCGCTTGACCGGGCTTTCAATGTCGTACCACGGCCACAGGCTCTTGTAGTCCGCATCGCGGTACTCTTCGCCATACAGCATCTTTTCGGCAACTTGCTGCCTGTCCACAAATCCGTTCTTGGTCTGCACCGTGGTGCGCGTCGCGTCGCTTTTCGTCGAAAAATAACCCAGGGCGAACCGGCGCTGGTCGTTCATGTACGCCGCGCCGTCATCGGTCACGTCGTTCTGCGCCACTTGGCTGAAGGACACCTTGTGGGCGTTGCCGTCCAAATTGGTGATTTTTTGCGAAAGTTCAATGGCGTAGGGGCTTGTGCCCAAGCGCCATGCGCGTTCCACCCGCACGGCAGGTTTGCCGTCCTGGGCTTGGATGGTGGCGGCGAAGGAGGCATGGGTGGCGTCCTGTTCCGTCACGGCCCACAAGGCGTTGAACAGGGAGACCTTGATGCCATCCACCGTGATGTCCACCGCGCCATAGCCGTTGGTCAGGCTGTTTTTGTTCGGATCGCTGGGTGTTTGGCTGAGAATGTAGGGGGCTGCATCGTTTTTATGGGGGTGGAATTTCGGCAGGGCGATGGCGGAAACGCCGGCACCGTAAGGGTCCAGCGTCACGGCCAAGTCGCCGTTTTCAAGCACGACCGCCTTGCCACTGCCGGTGGATTTTTCAAGGCGGAATGCTGCCGGGACGGTCAGGGCGGCCGCGGGGACCGCCGCCGGGGCCGGAACGGTTGCGGCGGATGCCACCGGGGCGGTGCCGGCCGGCAACGCCACCGGTGCCGCGGCCTCCGTTTTGGCGTCTTTCTTGAGGTACCAAAAGACACCAACGGCAAGGGCTGCGGAAACAAGGGCGGCCAAACCGAAACGGGCTGCGGGATTCATGGGCTTGGATGAACGAGGGCGAAACCTGAAAAATGGAAGGCGGGGATTGTATCCCAATGAAAACCCCCGCGAGTGCGGGGGGCGAGGAGTGCTCGTGTGGTCAATCGATGGGGCCGGTTAGGCGTTGGGTTCGCCAGGGGCGGTGTCAGGGTTGCCCATGGCTTCCTTCATCAGGCGGCCCACCTTGAACTTGACGGTTTTGCGCGGTGGCACCGACACCGGAGCGGAGGTTTTGGGGTTGTGGGCCTTGCGCGCCTTGCGCGAGCGCACTTCAAACACGCCGAAGTCGCGGAATTCCAAACGATTGCCTTTCCCAAGTTCAACAATCACGGAATCCAGAAAAGCTTGGACAACAGTTTTGACCGCCACGCGGTTTTCACCAGTGGCATTGGCAATGGAATCAACGAGTTCTTTTTTGGTGATGGTCGCCATGAGTTTGGGAATCCTTGGGATAAAACGGATGGATAAAAAAAGTTATAACGGTACCACACCGTTGTTGTCGATTCACATTCTGCCATAGACAACCCCTTTATGCAACTGTTTTTTTGAAATTTTTCATGGAATTATGCAAAAGGTTATGATTCCACTGTGTCGAATCAACCTTTTTCCATTGTTCTATACCCCGATCCCGTGCTGCGCCGCCAGGCGCTTGGGGTTCCCCAAGTGGATGCCGAAGTCCGCCAGGTGGCCACCGACATGCTGCGCTTGATGCATGAGGCACCTGGTGTGGGCTTGGCCGCACCCCAGATCGGCCTTCCCTGGCGTCTTTTCGTAGCCAATCCGACCGGCGATCCCGCCGATGACCGGGTTTACATCAACCCCGTGCTCAGCAAGCCGGTGGGGCCGCAGCAGCCCTACGAGGAGGGGTGCTTGAGCTTGCCTGATATTCGGGTTGAAGTCATTCGCCCATTTGGAATTACAATCAACGCTTTGGACATCAACGGCCAGCCGTTTGAGGCGGCTGCCGATGGGCTGCTCGCCCGTATCTGGCAACATGAATTCGACCATTTGAACGGGCGCCTGATCATTGACAAGATGTCGCGCTTGGATCGGGTTATGAACACCAAGAAAATCAAGGGTTTGGAACTCGATTACGGAATGCAGGGGTAACCATGCGTCTGGTCTTTTTGGGTGCCGGGGAGTTTGGCCTGCCGACTTTGGAATGGTTGGCCCAAAACCATCAAGTGGTGGGTGTGGTCAGCCAGCCCGACCGGCCGGCCGGCCGCAAGCAGGCTTTGACGCCAACACCGGTCTCTGCCTGGGCTTTGGCCAACCAAGTGCCGCTTATGCGTTTTGAGGATGCCAATGCGCCGGGAGCCGTCGCCCAAATCGCCGCCTTGGCACCTGAGGCGGCGGTGGTCATCGCTTTCGGCCAGAAACTGTCACCTGCGCTGATTGGCTCCCTCGGAAAATTGGCGGTCAATCTGCATTCGTCGCTCCTGCCCAAATACCGCGGTGCGGCCCCCATCCATTGGTCGGTGATCCATGGGGATGAGGAGGCCGGCGTGTCGGTGATCGGTTTGGCGCAGAAGATGGATGCCGGTTTGATCTATGCCCAACAGCGGTTGTCCATTGGCGGTCGGGAAACCACCGGCGAATTGCATGACCGCCTGTCCGCGCTCGGGCCCGGCGTCGTGGGCCGGGTTCTGCGTGACTTGCAGGGCGGCCAATTGGCGCCTTTGGCGCAGGAAGAGACGCAAGCCACCCGCGCCCCCAAATTCATCAAAGGCGACGGCACCGCCCACTTCAACCAACCGGCGCGGTTGGTGCGTGCGCGCATCAACGGGCTGACGCCTTGGCCGGGCTGCCGGGTGGCATGGCGCAAAACGGGCGAGGCGGCGCCGCGCGAGTTGTTCCTGCGGCGGGCGGTGGAAACGGCGGGGGGCGCCCCCGGGGGCGCTGTCCCGGGATCCATGTTGGACGGGTTCCGCGTCGCTTGTGCGCCGGGTGTGGTGGAATTGCTCGAATTGCAGGTTCCCGGCGGAAAAATCCTCCCTGCCGCCGATTTTGCGCGCGGGCAGGGAGGCCCCCTTCCCGGGGATGTGCTCGAACCCTGGACGGGGTGAAAACCATGCGCGAAAACGCCCTTTTGGCCCGCATCGCTTCCCTCTGCGCCGCCGCGCAGCCCGGCCTCATTGTGCCGGTGGGTGATGATTGCGCCATGCTGGAACTCTCCGGCCGCCGGTTGCTGGCCGCCGTGGATCCGGTGATCGAAGGCGTGCATTTTGCCAAGGGCACGCCGGGACGCCTGGTCGGCGCCAAGGCCCTCAAGCGCAACCTGTCCGATGTGGCGGCCATGGCGGCCCGGCCCGCGGCCTGCCTGCTGCAATTGACATTGCCGCCCGGCTGCTCCGAGGATGAAGCTTTTGAGGTGGTGCGGGGTGTGCATGAAACCGGGCTTGCCTTCGGCTGCCCGCTGGTCGGCGGCGATGTCTCGGTGGGTCCGGCCGGTTGCCCGCTGGTCGCTTCGGTCACGGTGCTGGCCGAGCCATGGCCGGGCGTGGAGGTGGTGCGGCGCACCGGCGCCAGCCCGGGCGACCATGTGTTTGTGACCGGCGCGCTGGGCGGTTCGCTTGAGGAAACGCCTGGCGGCGCGCATCACCTTGCCTTTGTTCCGCGTGTCGAACTTGCCCGCATGTTGGCGTCTTCGGCGCAAACGCGGCCGACGGCGATGATGGATTTGTCCGATGGTTTGGCGCAGGATTTGCCGCGGCTCGCGGCCCACGCCGTCATTGAAATCCCGCGCCTGCCGGTTTCCCAGGCGGCGAAAAAAGCCGCGCAAAAAAGCGGCCGATCCGCCTGGAAGCACGCGGTGGGCGACGGCGAGGACTATGAACTTCTGTTCGCCGCATCGCCGCTGCAAAGCATCCCGCATGAACTGGCGGGCGTGCCCATCACCCGCATCGGCTCGGTGACCTGCGGCGGCGGCGTGCGCCTGATGGTGGATGAAAGCACGCTGTTGCCCATGGACGGCCTTGGCTGGGAGCACCGTTCATGAACGCGCTTTCCTTCATCACCCAATCCGCCGAAGAAACCCAGCGCGCCGGCGCGGCGGTGGCGGCTGCGTGCGCGGAGGGTGACCTGTTGGCGCTGGAGGGCGAACTGGGCGCCGGCAAGACCCAGTTCGTGCGCGGCCTGGCTGGCGGCCTGGGCCTTGACGGACGCCAAGTCAGCAGTCCGACTTTCGTGACGGTGCAGGAGTATTGGCCCGAGGTGGAAACGGCCCCGGACGGCTCCCGCAAACTGGTGCTGGTCCACATCGACGCCTGGCGCATGGAAGGCCGCCCCGGCGAGCTGGAGGGCATCGGCTGGGGCCGCCATGGCGAATCCCTGCGCCAAGGTGCGGTGGTGGCGGTGGAATGGCCCGGGAAAATGGGCCGGGCCATCGGTCCGGATTTCCTCGAAATCAGTCTTTTTCACGGTGAAAACGGCACCCGGAAGATTTTCATGGCCGGATTCGGCGCGGCTGTCGCTAGAATGCAGCCGGTGATGGAGGCGCTGCGGAAAGCCGGCTTTGATCCGCAGGTTCACGGGTCAGATTCGATCCGCATTGCTTGAGAAAGTTCCGCAATTTTTGCCCCACTTTTCCAAGGAGAACCCATGCAGGACACCACCCACCACAACCACCCCGAAAAAAGCCACTGCCGGATTTGCAAGGAGCATGTGGATCACAACAACGCCTTTTATCCGTTTTGCAGCGCACGCTGCAAGCAGGTGGATCTGGGCCGTTGGGCGACCGGCGCCTATGTGGTGAGCCGGCCGGCGACCGATGACGAAGTGCAGGAGGCGGTGTTTGGCGGAAAGCCGTGACCCAAGGGGGCCGGGCGGGTTCAGCCGGATCGGTTGGTTGGGTGCCGTGCGACTTCGGGTTGGGTTGACGCGCCAAGTTGAGATCCCGTCAGGTTGACGGAAGTTGCGTACCGGGTTGAGCGCGGGTTGGGTCGCCAAGTTGAGGTCGTCGCACGGCTTTTTGTGAACAATAAAACGCCGCCCGGAGGGGCGGCGTTTTTGATCGGTTGCGGCTTGGCCAACATCACGCCCCGGCGATCAGCGCCCCGGCCGTGTGCCCGCCAAACCCCGCCGCAAACACCGCATGGGCTGAGCCCATGGGCAGCGTGCATCCGGCGGCATGGGCCAGGAAGCCGCCCGGCAGCGGCATGGTGCCGTCCTCCAGCCACTTCATGGGCGGCATGCGCCCGCTGCGGCATGCCAGGCAGGCCAGCACGAAAGCGGTGAGTCCCGCCGCGCCAAGGCCGTGACCCAGCGCGCCCTTGCAGGCATACAGCGGCGTGCCGGAGGCGGAGGCACCGCAGGCGCGGGCCAGCGCGGCGATTTCGGCCGGGTCGTGTTCCGGCGTGCCGGTGGCGTGCGGATGCAGGGCGTCGATTTTCCGCACGGCGGCGAATTGCGCCGCCAATTGTTCGATGGCCGCCATTTGGTGGCTGGTCCGCAACAGGTCGTAGCCTTCCGCCAGGCAGCCGGTGTCCAGCAGTTCGACCGCGCCATGGGGAATCTTTTCACCGTCGCCGATTTTCTTCAAAACCACCGCCGCCCCGGTTTCCGCCAGCACGAAGCCCCCGCGCCTTTGCGCCAGGGGATTTTGGCGGTAGCCTTCGGCCGTCGGCGCGGCCAACACGCCCAGGCGCTGGTAGGAATGGATGAAGACCGGGGTCAGCGCCGCCTCCGAAGTCAGCACCAGGGCATGGCTGCGCGGCTCGGCAGCGTTTTCTTCGAGCAACCAGCGCCGGGCCGCGTCGAGGGCGACCAGCGACGAGGCGCAGGCCGCCACCGTGTGGGTCATCACCCGCAATTGCAGCCGCTGGCGCAGGCGCTGCGACAGGTAGCCGTGGGGGCCCATGGCATACCACTCCGGCGAGGGGGCAAAGGGCGCACCCGCCGCGCCGACGCCGGTGCCCACCTGCGCCACCGCGCCCTTGCTGGTGCCAAGGAATGCCGGCAGGCCCTGGTGCGGCACACCGGCCCGTTCGCAGGCCTCGCGCGCGGCGCGCTCCGCCAGTTCAACTGCCGGGTCGTCGGCCACGATGCGTGCCACCGCCACTCCGCCGATGCCGGCGACGATTTTCCCGGGGGGCACATCGGGCAGGTAGCGCTCCAGGCGGTCGGTCAGGCGCTTGCCCCCCAAAAGTGCCGAGAAAGTCGGCCATGCCCCGTTGCCGATGGGCGTGAGCAGCCCCAAACCGGTGACGAAGAGGCGCGGACGGCGGGGGTCTGGAATCATGGGGCGGGCATGATAGGGCCTTGCGCCCGGTCAGCCCGAAGCCAGCGCCTTCAGCAATTCATCGCAGCTGGCGCGCAGGCCGTCGAAAGCCGCATCCACCGCCGCCAGGTCGCCCGCTTGCGCCTTGGATTCCAATCGCTTGGCCATGTCCCACAGCGGGTCGGCGGCGATCTGTCCGGCCAGTCCGCAGATCGTGTGCAGATGCCGCTGGGTCACAAGCGCATCGCGCCGCGACAGGGCCTCCGCCACATCGTCCACCAACCGGGGCAGGCGCTGGCGCACGCCAGCCACCAGCGGGGCGAGCATGTCCCGGTCGCCGTTGGCGTATTCAAGCGCCAGACGCATGTCCCATGGCGCCTGGTCCGCATCCGCGGTGGCAGGCTGGGCGTGCTTGGCGACCATGGCCAGCAGTTGGTTCAGCCGTATCGGCTTGGCCAGGTAGTCGTCCATGCCGGCTGCCAGGCATTTTTCGCGGTCGCTGCTTTGCGCATTGGCCGTCATGGCCACCACCGTGGCGGGGCGCCCGCCCGCATGCCGTTCCCTTTCGCGCAACCGGCGGGTGGCCTCGAATCCGTCCATGACCGGCATCTGGCAGTCCATCAGGATCAGGTCGAAGGGCTGCGTCCGCTCCTTTTCAACCCAGTCCAGCGCCGCGGCGCCGTTTTCGGCCACGGTCACCCGGTGTCCGCCTTTTTGGAGCATGGCGGTGGCGACCTGGCAGTTGACATCGAAATCCTCCACCAGCAGGATGCGCAACGGCCGGCAGGAGGTGGGGGCGTCCGCGTCTTTGTGGGCCGCCGGTGCCTGGCGGTCGGGCGCGACGGGCAATCGCACCTCGAACCAGAAGACCGATCCCGCCCCGGCCTGGCTGGAGACGCCGATGCGCCCGCCCATCTGTTCGATGATGCTGCGGCAGATCGCCAGCCCGAGCCCGGTGCCGCCGTGCCTGCGGGTGGTCGATGCGTCGGCCTGCGAGAAGGGCTGGAAGAGTTTGGCCTGGGTTTCCTCCGTCATGCCCTCGCCTGAATCCCTGATTTCGACACGCACATCCTCCGCCCCCGGGCCGGCGGACACCGCCAGCCGGACCGAGCCCCATTCGGTGAATTTGACCGCGTTGTCCACCAGGTTGGTCATCACCTGCCGCAGCCGGACCGGGTCCCCCAGGCGCAGGTCCGGCAGGTCGCCCGGCATGTCCAGGCCCAGCCGCAAGCCTTTGACGGTGGCGCGCTGCCCGAAAACCCGCATGGTGTTTTCGGCCATGTCACTGAGCGAGAAGGCGATGTTTTCAAACTCCATCCGGCCCGCTTCGATCTTGGAGAAATCCAGCACATCGTTGACAATCGCCAGCAAGGTTTCGCCGCTGTTGCGCAGGATGGCCAATTGCGACCGGCCGACCAGGTTGAGCGGCGTTTGCGCGAGCAGGTCGGCCATCCCCAGGACGCCGTTGAGCGGGGTGCGGATCTCATGGCTCATGGTGGACAGGAACAGGCTTTTGGCCTGGTTGGCGCGTTCGGCCACCTGCTTGGCGGCCTCCAGCTGGGACGTGCGCTGGGCGATGCGTTCCTCCAGCGTGGCGTTGAGGTCGCGGATGCTGGCCGTGCGTTCGGCCACCTCTTTTTCCACCGCGTGGGTGTGCC
>CANIYR010000043.1 GCA_947471825.1 Phycisphaeraceae bacterium
CCTCAACGGTGAATCCGCGGCGGGCGATGACCGGCGGATCGCCGCGTTGGACGCATCTGAGATCCTCAAGCAGATCCATGGCGCTGGCATAGCGCGATGCGGGGTTTTTGGCCATGCACACCTCGATGATGTCCGAAAGGCCTGCGGAAAGCAGGCGGTTGAGCCGGTGGGGCGATTCCACCTCCTCGTTGATGTGCTTGTTGATCATGTCCACCGAGTTGTCGGCGAGAAACGGCACGCGTCCGGTGACCATGTGAAAGAGGGTGGCCCCCAGCGAATAAAGGTCGGTGCGGCCATCAATCATCGAATTGGCCATGGCCTGCTCGGGAGCCAAATAGGCGGGTGTCCCGTAGACGATCCCCTGCTCATCCTCACTGGGGCCAAGGCTGGTCACAGCCAGCCCCATGTCGGCCAGTTTGGGCACGCCGGCACTGGTCAGCATGATGTTCTTGGGCTTCACATCGCGGTGCACCAGGTCCATTTGGTGGGCATGGGCGAGCGCGTCGGCGATGCATATGGCGACATGGAGGGCATCCTCCTCGGAATAGGCGCCCTGCCGGATGATGACATCATGAACCGTGGGGCCGTCGATGTATTCCATCACGAAATAATGCTGGAGCTCGGCCACACAGTTGTCATAGGCTTGGACAATGTGGGGATGATTGAGTTTGGCCGCTATTTTGCACTCAACGTCAAACCGTCGGACCGCCTCCTCATTCTTCATGTTCCGATGCGGAAGAACTTTGATGGCCACCACGCGATCCAGGCTTTGCTGACGAGCCTTGAACACGCCGCCCATGGCTCCGGCCCCCAAAAAGCCCATGATTTCATAGCCGGGAATGCACATGCTCTGGCTCTGCCTCTGCTTTTCCTCCGCGCGCAGGATCTCATAGTCCTCATACTTGAGCGCGCCGTTCTCAATCAGGATCTTGATCGCGTTGCCCCGCGGAACCATGGCTTTGGCTTTGGCCAATGCCGCGGCCAAATCCAAAGCCGTGACGAAATTCCTTGACAACAATTGCTGGGACAATGAATCGCTGCGATTGATCGATGCATATGCAGCACCCGCGGAACCGCCGATGTGGGCCGTGCTCTCAGCCCCACCCAAGCCGCCCATCGAGTCCCCTAACGAGGCGCCGAACGAGCCGACCAGGGAATCTGATTGGGTCAGCGCCAGATCTTCGGGCTGTGCGGAAGGGGAACGGGGCGTGATGGACATGATGGGGACCTTGGACGGAGCCTTGGAATCCTGCGGCATGCCTACCGGCCTTCCGCATCTCCGGCACTATAGTCTTTCCGAAGCCCTGTTCAAGCCATATTCAGGATAAATTCATCCCAGAACCGTCATGCTCACCGTCCGTTGCGGATTCAAACCCGACAAATCCAAAGTGGCATGCTTGTAACCGGCAGCCAGGACAGCCCCCACCACCCCTTCGCGCCGCGCCACGGCATCGGCCAACTGGCCGGGCGGCATTTCCACCCGCGCCACCTCGCCATGATCGCGCACGCGAAACGCGGAAAAACCGAGCAAACGCAACCCTTTTTCGGCCGCCTCCACCCTGCTTAAGCGCTCAGGCGTCACCGGCGTGCCCCATGGCAGGCGGCTGGCCAGGCAGGGGGCCGCAGGCTTGTGGCAATTGGGCAGGCCAAGGACTTCAGCCAAGGCCCGCACTTGGGCTTTGCCCAAACCGGCTTCCAGCAGCGGGCTGACCACGCCGGCCTCCTGTGCGGCCTGCAGTCCGGGACGAACCTCGGAAAGGTCGTCCACATTGGTGCCGTTGGCAACCGCCAAACCCCGCCGGAGGGCTTCAGGCTCGAGCGCCGCGTACAGGTGCGTTTTGCAGTGGTAACAACGATCGGGGGCGTTGCGCAGGTAAGCCGGGTTTTCCTGCTCGCCCGGCGCCACCTCCACCAACTCAAAATCAAATTGCGCAGCCAAGGCACGGGCGTCCTCCAGCTCAAGGCGCGGCAACGAAGCGGAATTGCCGATCGCCGCAACGGCACGGATGCGCCCCAATGCGCGGCGTGCGCACACGGCGACCAGGGTGGAATCCACTCCGCCACTGAAAGCGGTCAGAAGACCGTCCGGCGCCAAGCGCAGGATGGCCTTCCTCAGGCGGACTTCATCGGGATGGGCAGCAGGAATCGAGGGCATCCACGGGATTCTGACACAAAAAAACCAACCCCGCATGCACGGGATTGGCTGGTCTTTTGCGCCGGGCGGGCTTTATTTGAGCGAAGGATCTTCCTGCGGGAAAGCGGATGCTGCACCAGGGGCGCCTTTGCCCGCATGGGTGGCATTGGAAGCATTGGAAACACCCGACAACGGGGCGTCTTCCTGCGGCTTGATGGTGATGGAGGCTTGGGACGGCACGCCGCCTGACTTGGCCTTGGCGGCGGAATCGGCATCCACGCCGCCCTTGGCCGCCATGGGGGTGTTTTTTTTGCTTATCGTGAAGGCTGCGACGCCCAATCCGCCCAAGGCCAAGGCCAGGACGCCGGCCACCACCAAAGTGGCGGGCCCCTTGGTTTGGGCGGCGGAAGCGGCATCGGCGGCGGTGGAAGCGGTCTGGGTTGACATGGGGATCCGTGAAAAGGGAGAAGGATGGCTTGGACAAGCCAGGCAACTGGCGTTTTATCGGGTGTCGCGCCCCTTTTCATGAATGGCGGCGGATCAGGCGTTCAATCCGGCCGCTGCGGCCGTGTCAAGGAACCACTGCAGCCGGCCACCCTGCAGACCCGGAGCGATGCCGGTGATCGGCAATTCGGCGATGTTGGGCCCGCTTTGCGACAATTGTGCGGCGATTTTTGCCAAGGTTGGCGCCTTGCCCGCCCCCACCGCCAAGACCACCACCCTGCGGGCGTTGTTGATGAGCGGATAGGTCATGGTGATGCGGGCCGGCGGCACCACGCGCGGACCGTCGTTATTGGCAATCCAGCGGACCTTTTCGGCCAAGGCCGGGGATTCGGGAAACAGGCTGGCGGTGTGGGCATCCGATCCCATGCCCAGCAGCACGAAATCCAACTTGGGAACGGGGGCGCCCGGAACCGGGGCGATGCCGAACACGTCGGCCATCTCCGCCTCGTATTCGGCGGCCGGATCGGCTGCCTGGGTGGGCACGGCATGCACATGGTTTTCCGGCATGGGCACATGGGCAGCCAGCGATTCGCGGATCATGCGCATGTTGGATCGGGGATCCGACTCCGGCACCCGGCGCTCGTCGACGATCCACAAGTGGGTGCTTTGCCAAGGCAATGCGCGGTACAACGGATCCACCACCAGGCGCATGTAGAACGGCTCGGGCGTCGAGCCGCCGGACAAGGCCAGATGAAAAACGCCGCGCGCCTCGACCGCATCGAAGGCGGCTTGGCGCAAGGCCGTGCCGAGTTCCAAAAAAAGATCTTCGTGGTCGGCCTCGATGGTGGCCTGGCCGGGGAGGGTGAGCATGGGGATTCCTGAAATCAGTGTGTGCGCCAGTGGCGGCCGTCGCGGCCCATCATTTCGTCGGCCGCGGCGGGGCCCCACGAACCGGCGGCATAATTGGGGAGGTTGGCATCGGGGTTTTCCGCCCAGTAATCCAGCACCGGCTGGACCGCGCTCCACGAGCAGTCGATTTCATCACGGTGCTTGAACAGGGTCTGGTCGCCGCGGATGGCGTCGTGCAGCAGCGTGGCATAGCCGTCGGGCGGCTCGACCTTCCACTGCTCGACATAGTCGAACTCCATCACCACATCGTTGATCTTGAGGCCGGTGCCCGGCTCCTTGCCGGCGAAGCGGATGCGCACCCCCTCGTCGGGATGGATGGAAATCAGCAGCTGGTTGGGGTTCCCGCCCTTGAGGTGGGAGCGGAACAACGAATGTGGGGCGCGCTTGAAATACACCACGATTTCCGTGCATTTCTTGGCCATGGCCTTGCCCGAGCGCAGGTAAAACGGCACGCCGCCCCAGCGCCACGTGTCAACGAAGAATTTCATCGCGGCATAGGTGTCCACCTGGCTGTCCCCGGCCACCCCGCCCTCGGTCCGGTAGTCCGCCAGGGCCTTGCCCGCCGCGTTGCCCGCGCCATACTGGCCGCGCACCGCCACAAACGGCACTTCGGCCGGCGTCGGCACGCGCAGGGCCTTGAACACCTTGACCTTCTCGGTGCGCACATCCACCGCGTCGAGCGACACCGGAGGCTCCATCGCCACCACCGAGAGCACCTGCAAGAGATGGCTCTGCACCATGTCGCGCATGGCGCCGCCCGACGGGCTGTCGTAATACGAACCGCGGCTCTCCACACCGACCGTCTCGGAAGCGGTGATCTGCACATGGTCGATGTACTTCTCGTTCCAGATCGGCTCGAACAGGCTGTTGGCGAAGCGCAGAACCATCAGGTTCTGCACCAGTTCCTTGCCAAGGTAATGGTCGATGCGGTAGGTGGATTCCTCCTCGAACACATGGGCCAGGGCCATGTTCAATTGGCGGGCGGAAGCCGGGTCTGAGCCGAAGGGCTTCTCGATGACGATGCGCTGCCACGGGCGGTGCTCCAATATGGAGCAGTAGGCGCGGCCCTCGGTGACGAGGCCCGATGTGCCGATGTGGCCGATCACCGGCTCGAAATGCTGCGGCGACACCGAAAGGTAGAACAGGATGTTCTCGCCGGTGCCGTGCTCCCGGCCCACCTCGCGCACGCGGTCGGTGATGGCCGGCCAGCCGGCATCCCGGGTGGAATCGGCCGCCACGTAATGGATGCACGGGGCGAATTGCGCCCATTTGGCGGCATCGAAAGCCTTGGGATTGAAATCATAAAGTTCGCGGCGCCAGCCGGCGTCGTCGAAGCCGGAGCGGGCGACACCCAAGATGGCGAACTTGGGGGACAACCGGCCCTCGCACCAGAGTTGGTACAGGGCGGGGATCAGCTTGCGCTTGGTCAGGTCGCCGGAGGCGCCGAAGATGACGACCAAGGCGGGCGAGGTTTGGATGTTGGGCTCGTGCGGCATAAGGGGGTGAAGTATAGGAAAGAAAAAACATGGACAGGTGCAAATGCCGCCAACGGGCAGTACGACACAGGGGCCCAAAAGGACATGGACAGCGGCCATGCAAGGGGCTACACTGCCTGCCGTCCACCCCGCCCAAGGAACCAGGCCATGCTCCCGTGCTGTCTGCTCGCTTCGCTGCTGCTACCCTTGGCCGCGTTGGATGGCAACGGTTTTGCGCCCCAAGGGGATCCTAGCTACGGATTGGCGGATCATCCCGCCCGTGAGGTCCTGACCGATGCCCATGACGTGTTCAATGACGACTTCTGGAATCTGTCGGAAGACCAAAAGAAGCAAGCCAGGATACTCGAGGGGAAACTGGCGAAAAAATTCCGCGATGAGGCCGGCATGCCCTCGGTCAACCGGATGTATTCCGACGCGCTGATCATGGCGCAATTCCGCGCGCTGCTCACCGACGGACAGCAGGCGGTTTACGATGTGATCCTCGGGCCGGATGAAAAACTCGCGCAAACCCTGCGCCATGTGGAAGAGGGCATCTTCACCCTGGGCCGGGAGATTGACGGGCTGTCGGCGTCGGAGCGGGAAAAAGCGATTGCTTTGCTGCAAAGCGCCGCCAAGCGGCTCAAGGCCGACCCACAAACCGCGACCGCCAGCCCCGACGATTTTTTCCTCGCCAAGGTCATGCCGGAATTCGGCGCCATTCTCTCGGATGCGCACCGGGAAAAATACGCCCCCATGCTGCAGGAACGCTTGCGGAAAATGCAGGTGGCACTGACAACCGAGCACCTGCGGCGGATCGCCATATCCGCCATGGAAAGGACCGAAACCGCAAGCGGCGGATTGGCGGACGATTTGGGCGCATTGGCCGCAGACCTAGATCCGTTGTTTTTTCTGATGGGCGGGTCAAAGGTTGAAATCCCCGCCGATTTCACCATGAGATCCGCCCGGGAAAAAGCCGATTGGGTGAACCAAAACACCGACTTTGTCTTCTTGGGCGCGGACAAGAACCGCATCGGCCCTTTTGTCATTGCCTACATCAAGCCGGAGCTGGCCAAAGAAGGCAACCGTTTTGCCTTGGCCGATGGCAATGTCCACGCTTTGGACATCGCCGCCTCCGCCAAACTCATTGCCGAACTTCAAGCCCGCCAAAACGCCTCCCTCAAGCAGGAATGAGTCCGGCTGACTTTTCGACCCTAAAGCCCCGAATGTCGGGCTTTTTTATTTTTCAGCTCCCCAAAAACTCTGTACCTAATTTTTAAGTGCTGATTTAAAAATTAATTGCAAACCTGTGGCATGCACAGGAAACGTCACCTCAAACAGTCGGACCGCTGTAAGACCCAAGCCGCGCCTTGCGTCTTGTTTCTCACCCGAACAACATTCATATCACCCGGTTAGACTTGGGCTTCCGACCGCACTCCCCGTGCACCATCGCCCCAACCCCATCCCATGACATTCTTCAAACCCACTTCCGCTCTTTTGCTACCTCTGGCCCTGCTGGCCGCCGGCTGCTCCAAACTGGGCGGCAAAGACACGGCCGGCTTCAAGACCGCCAAAATCGCCCGCGCGGACATCCTGTCGGCCATCGAGGCCACCGGCACCCTTGAGCCCGAGGATGTGGTGGACATCGGCGCGCAAGTCACCGGCCAGATCCTGTCCTTCGGCCGGGACGCCAACGGCAAAACGCTGGATTACGGCTCGCCGGTCGAGGCCGGCCAGTTGCTCGCCACGATAGACGATGCCCTTTACACCCTGGCCCGGCAGCAGGCCGCGGCTCAATTCGGCCTGGCCGAGGCGGGCGTGGCGACCGCGCAGGCCAACCTTGCGCGCGACACCGCAAGCGTGGCGCAAAACGAAGCTAGGCTGGAGCAGGCCAGGGCCCAGTTGTCGCAGGCTGAAAAAGACTGGAACCGCGCACGGCAGATGGAAAACGCCCAGGCCCTCTCGCGCTCGGCGCGCGACACCTTCCAGGGAACCTTTGAATCGGCCACCGCCGCCGTCAAGGCCGCGGACGCCGCCTGCGCCGTGGCGCGCGCCCAGGCCAAGGCGAGCGAAGCCGGCATAGCCCAGGCCCAAAGTGCCGTCGCGCAAGCCAAGGTGGCCATCGCGCTGGCCGACCGCAACCTGTTTTACTGCACCATCACTTCGCCGGTCAAGGGCATCATCATCGACCGGCGGGTGGATGTGGGCCAGACCGTGGTGTCGAACCTCAACGCTTCAAGCCTGTTCCTCCTGGCCAAGGATCTGGCCAAAATGCAGGTGTGGGCGTCGGTCAACGAGGCCGACATCGGCGCCATCCACGCCGGCCAGCCGGTGACTTTCACCGCCGACGCCTTCCCCGGCCGCACCTTCCAAGGCACCGTGGACAAGGTGCGCCTGAACGCGGCCATGACGCAGAATGTCGTCACTTACACGGTGGAAATCGCCACCGCCAACGACGACCGCAAACTGCTGCCCTACCTGACCGCCAATGTGAAATTCGAGGTGGCCCGCCAGGCCGGCGCGCTGGCCGTGCCCAACGCCGCCCTGCGCTGGCAGCCGGAGGAATCGCAGATCACCCCCGGCATCGAAAACCCGCTGGCCGCACCCACCGACGGCAAGGCAGCCCCCCAAAAAGGTGATGGCAAAAAGGGCGGCCCGCGCAAAAAGGGCGCCGGCATCCTTTGGCTCAAGGACGGCGAAAAAGGCGACCATGTCAAACCGGTCAAGGTGCGCACCGGCATCAGCGACGGCGTGGTGACCGAAATCATCCCGGCCGAAGGCGAAGCCCAGCTTGAGGGGCAGGACGTGGTGATCGGCGAAAACCGCACCGAGTCCGCCGGAGCCGCCGCCACCACCAACCCCTTCGCCCCCAAGATGCCCGGCGGCGGCAGGCGCTGAAGCCCGCGAGACACCCCATGAACCTCATCGAACTGCGCAACATCACCAAAACCTTCGACCTGGGCGAAGTGAAACTGCAGGTGCTCAAAGGCATCACGCTCGCGGTCGCCCACGGTGAGTTCATCGCGCTGACCGGCGCCTCGGGCTCGGGCAAAAGCACGCTCATGAACACCATCGGCTGCCTGGACCGGCCGACCACCGGCGACTACCTGCTGGAAGGGGTGGAAGTCTCGCGCCAATCGAGCAACGCCCGCGCCCTGATCCGAAACCAAAAAATGGGCTTTGTGTTCCAAAACTTCAACCTGCTCGCGCGCACCAGTGCGCTTGCCCAAGTGATGATGCCGCTGGCCTATGGCGAGCGCCATATCCAGCGCAAAGAGGCGCAAAAACGCGCCGAAGCCCTGCTTGCCCGCGTGGGCCTGGCCGACCGCATGGATCACACCCCCTCGCAGCTTTCCGGCGGCCAGCAGCAGCGGGTGGCCCTCGCCCGCGCGCTGGTCAACAACCCGCCCTTCCTGCTGGCCGACGAACCGACCGGCAACCTGGATTCCAAGACCACGGTGGAGGTGCTGGAGATGTTCCGCCAATTGAATGAAAAAGACGGCCTGACCATCCTCCTGGTGACCCACGACCCCAAAGTGGCCGCCGCCTGCAAACGCGTGGTGAAAATGACCGACGGGCTGATCGAGTCGGACGCCATGAACGGGGGGAATGCGCCATGATGAACTGGATCCGCATCCTGATCGCGGCCTTCAACGCCCTGCGGCGCAACGTGCTGCGTTCGGCGCTGACCACCTTGGGCATCGTCATCGGCGTAGGCTCGGTGATCGCCATGATGGAGGTCGGCAACGGCTCGACGGCCGCCGTTCAGCAGACCATCTCCAGCCTGGGCGCCAACATGCTGATGGTGTTCCCGGGCGCGGCCGCCAGCGGCGGCATCTCCTTCGGCTCGGGCTCGACCATGACCCTGACCCCCGGCGACGCCGAGGCCATCTTCAAGGAATGCCCGTCGGTGCGCGCGGTGGCGCCGGTGGTGCGCATGCGCACCACGCAGGTCGTCTACGGCAACCGCAACTGGGTTCCCTCGGAAACCAGCGGCACGACGGAAACCATCTTTGATGTCCGCCAGTGGGCGGTGGTGTCCGGGGCGTATTTCACCGCCCGCGACGTGCGCAACGCGGCCTGCGTGTGCCTGGTCGGCCAGACCGTGTCGCAGCAGCTGTTCGGCAGGGAGCCGGCGGTGGGCAAGCAAATCCGCATGCAGAACGTGAACCTGCGGGTGATCGGCGTGCTGGAGAAAAAGGGCTCGAACATGATGGGCCGCGACCAGGACGACACCGTGGTTCTGCCCTGGACCACCGCCAAATTCCGCATCTCGGGCAATTCCTCGGGCGGCAGCGGCGGATCCAACACGGCGGCCGCCGCCTCGGCCGGCAACCACAAGACCTATCCGGGATCCTCCACCGGCCTGTATCCGGCGGTGGCCGCGACCCGTGCGCAAAATTCGGCCCTGTCGGTGCGCTTCGTCAATGTGGACCAGATCATGGCCAGCGCCGCATCCGCCGAGGAAATCCCCCAGGCGATGGAAGAAATCACCAATCTGCTGCACGAGCGCCACCGCATCAGGGCCGGCGAGCTGGACGACTTCAACATCCGCGACATGACCGAGGTGGGCAACACCATGGCCTCGGTCACCGAAACCATCACCCGGCTGCTGATGGCCGTGGCCGCCATCTCGCTGGTGGTCGGCGGCGTGGGCATCATGAACATCATGCTGGTGTCGGTCACCGAGCGCACCAAGGAGATCGGCCTGCGCATGGCCGTGGGCGCGAAAGCCGGCGACATCCTCCGCCAGTTCCTGGCCGAGGCGGTGGTGCTGTGCCTGTTCGGCGGCCTGATGGGCATCGCCCTGGGCCGCGGCTGCTCGCTGGCCGTGCAGGAATTCCTCGGCTGGCCGGTGCAGAACTCCGTCACCGCCATCGTGGTCTCGGTGGCCGTTTCGGCTGGAGTGGGCATCCTGTTCGGGTTCTACCCGGCATGGAAGGCCTCCAGGCTGGACCCGATCGAGGCGCTGCGGTACGAATGAACCGGCGGCAAGGGCGCACGGAAATCGGACGCCCGGCCGGCCTCAAATCTTCGCCGCCTCAGCGAACGCCGCACGGGCGGCGCGCAGGGTGTGCTGGATTTCCTTTTCATCATGGCGGGTCGAGATAAACCACGACTCAAACTGGGCCGGGGCAAGGAGCACGCCGTGGTCGCGCATGGAGCGCCAGAAAACCGCGTAGCGGTCGGTGCGGCAGCGGGCGGCGTCGTTTTCCCAGCGCACGACCTGTTTGCCCTCGCCGGCGGTGAAAAACAAGCCCAGCATGGAGCCGAGCGAAGTGGCGGCCACCGGCACCCCGGCGCGGGCCGCCTCGGCCGCCAGACCCTCGGCCAGATGGGTGGCGTTGCGGGCCAACCCTTCCTGCACGCCCGGCTTGAACAACTCGCGCAGGGTGGCCAGCCCGCCGGCCATGGCCAAAGGGTTGCCCGACAGCGTGCCGGCCTGGTAGACCGGGCCTTCGGGGGAGATTTGCCGCATCAGGTCGGCTCGCCCGCCATAAGCGGCGCACGGGAGGCCGCCGCCGATGACCTTGCCCAAGCAGGTGAGGTCGGGGCTCACGCCGTACAACGCTTGGGCGCCGCCCAAGGCCACGCGGAAGCCGCACATCACTTCATCGAAAATCAAAAGAACGCCGTGCTTGGTGCACAGGTCGCGGACCTTTTGCAGGTAGCCCGGCTGCGGCGGAACCAGGCCCATGTTGCCGGCCACCGGCTCCAGGATCATGGCGGCGATCCGGCCCGGGTGGGCCTCAAACATCGCCCCGACCGCATCGGCATCGTTGTAGGGAACCACCAGCGTGCCGGAGGCCACCGCCTGCCCCACGCCCGGCGAAGACGGAATGCCCAGCGATGCCGCGCCGCTGCCGGCGGAGACCAGGAGCGAGTCGGTGTGGCCGTGGTAGCAGCCGGAACATTTGAGGATCACCTCGCGCCCGGAGGCCGCGCGCGCCAGGCGCAGGGCGCTCATCACCGCCTCGGTGCCGGAGGACACGAAGCGCACCCGCTCCATCGAAGGCACGGCCTTGATGACAAACTCGGCCAGTTCGTTTTCCGCCTCGGTCGGGAAGCCGAACGAAGTGCCGGTGTCCACCGCCGCATGCAGTGCCATGCGCACTTTTTCATGGGCATGGCCCAGAACCAGCGGCCCCCAGGACAGCACGTAATCCACATATTGGTTGCCATCCACATCGGTCACCCACGCACCGGAGCCGTAAGCCAGCGTCACCGGCTCGGCCCCCACGGCCTTGCCGCTGCGCACGGGGGAATTGACGCCGCCAGGCATCAATTCCTTGGCCCGGGTGTGAAGGACATGGGAGCGTTCGTAAAGGTGGGTGGACATAGGGGAGGGTCGGCTTTGGCCGACCTTTGGCGTGGATGGATGCACAACCCCCGAAGGACGTGCGCAGTTGTTTTGTAAGG
>CANIYR010000044.1 GCA_947471825.1 Phycisphaeraceae bacterium
ACCTTGCCCCAGTCAAACTGTGGCTCGATGATCCGACGGTGGCCGAAATCATGATCAACGCGCACGATGACATTTACATCGAAAAACAGGGCAAAATAATCAAGACGCCGGCCCGGTTCATCGATGTGGAAGCCTATGAGGCAGCCATCAACAATGTGCTGCAGTTCACCGGCAAAAGCCTTTACGACGATGCCATACTGATTGACGCCCGCCTGCCGGATGGATCGCGCGTGCATGTGGCCAAACGCCCGTGCGCACGCTTTGGGATGGCGACGACCATCCGCAAATTCGCAAAAACCATGCTGGACATGGACTGGCTGGTCCACATCGGATCCATCTCCAATGCCGCCTGCGAATATTTGCGTATCGCCGTCCAAGCCGAGCAGAACATGCTGGTGGCCGGCGGGACATCCTCCGGCAAAACATCGCTGCTCAATTGCCTCTCCGGCTACATTCCATCCGACCAGCGCATCGTGGTGATCGAGGACTCGGCCGAATTGCAACTTCAAAAACCCCATGTCATCTCCCTTGAAGCAAGGGCTCCCGACCGCTTCAACAATGGCGCCGTCACCATCCGCGACCTTTTCAAATCCTCCCTGCGCCTGCGCCCGGACCGCATCATCATCGGCGAAGTGCGCGGGGGTGAAGCATTGGAAATGATCCAAGCCATGACTTCCGGACATGGCGGCTCGATGGGCACCCTGCATGCCAACAGCGCCTTTGACGCGCTGAACCGATTGGAAACGATGGCGCTCATGTCGCAGGTGGAGTTGCCCCTGCAGGCGCTGCGCAGCCAGGTGGCCTCGGCGATCGATGTCGTCGTGAGCGTGCAGCGGCAGGTTGGCGGGCGGCGCGTGCTGACGCAGATTGCCGAAGTGCTGCCCTTGGGTGACAACGGCTATTACCAACTGCGCGACATCTTCCGCCTTGAAACAGTCATGGATGAAAAAGGCACCAAAACGGTGCAATTGAAAGCCACCGGCGAGCGTTCGACTTTCGCAGACCACTTGAGTCCCCTGCTCGCCAAGCAGGTCACTCCGCTGACGGCATCCATCTTCGGCATCGCCTGACCGATTGGCCCCATCACCATGAAAAGCCCCATCCGCAGCGCAATCTCATTGATATCAACCACTAAAGCCCGCCGGGGTTCAAGTGCGATGGAGACCGTGTTGCTCTTGGCCGCCGTTGGCATTCCTTTAATGGTGTTCATTTTTGCCGGAGTGCGCCTGCTTGCAGCGCATTACAATATGGTCACCACGTTGAATGCGCTGCCGTTTCCATGACTGCAGGCAAAGGCTTCGAATTTTTTGCAATAAACCTCCGGCTTCTGCGTTTGACTTCTCGACACTGCTCCACCCTCCTCCTTTCAAAGGATTTAGCCATGAAGATTTCAACCTCCGCCTTCCGTTCGGCTCTCCAACACATTCATGCTGATGAACAGGGTGCTGAAGGCGCTGAAAAGGTGCTCATCATCGCCGCCTTGGTTCTGCCCTTGCTCGCCGTTCTGCTTTTCTTCAAGGAAAAAATCGGCGAATGGTTGAAGACGCAGTGGGAAAGCATTTTGGGCAACACCCAAGCCGACACCAACACCAACCCCCTGTAAGCGGCGTTTTTCGCGTCGTGCCGCCCCTTTGGCTTACTAAAGAGCGCCCCAATGCCCCACTGGACCGGTTTTGCCGCTTGCGCCGCCATTCTGGCCCTTGGGCTGGTGGGCGCCACAACAGACATCCGATCAGGCAAGGTTTACAACCAGCACACTTACTCATTCGCTTTGGCCGGCCTTGCTTTTTGGAGCATGGCCGGTTTTTTTTCAACCCTGCACGGTACGACAGGACCAGGCGGATGGGCAGGGGCCGGGGAAGGATTCAGCCGATCCGCCATTGGCCTCATGGCAGGGTTTCTCCCCTGCATGCTGCTGCATTTCATGTTCGGATTAGGGATGGGTGATGCCAAATTCATCGGGGCCATGGGTGCCCTGTTTGCATCCTGGGAAGGCGTCTTGGCCATGACGTTCTATGGTTTGGCTGCCGGACTGGTCACCAGCTTGGTGGTGCTCATTTGGAAAGGCCAAATCAAGGCTTTCGGTCGGAATGTGGGGTTGATTTTGATGCAGGCCTCCGTCGCAAAAAGACCAGAAGTACATTCCATGCATACGGTTCCATTCTGCCTCCCAATGGGCGTCGGAGCGGTGACTGCCGGCCTTGAACAATTGCTGCAGGTGCATACCCCTTGGAATGCCCTGTCGCCCCACGCCCCTCCTTGGCTTGGGTAACCGCAAGCCAACCGATTCTTGGAACGGCATTTCCATATTTTAGCTTGGCCTTTTCCCGGCGGATTGATAGGATTGTCCACCCCTGTTTCCAGACTCAGTTTGGTTTTCCCTTGAAAAGACTTTGCCATGCCAAATGCGCCATTTTCTTCAGATGCCAACATGCCTTCGGGGCTGGTTGGACTAACCCTCAAAGCCGGGGATAAAGTCCAGCATTTTGTAGTACTTGAGCAGATCGGCACCGGCGGAACGTCCGCCGTATTCAAGGCGCACGACGCACTGCTCAACCGGCACGTCGCAATCAAACAGGTTTTGCTGGCGCCCGGCGAGGAGAGCGATGCCTACCGCACACGGATCCTGTCAGAGGCGGCGCAACATAAAAAGGCGGCTGCCGCCGATCCGTCCATGCTGGTCCAATTGATGGATGTGGTATCCGATCCGCGCGGCATGCTGCTCATCATGGAATATGTGGACGGGCCAAGCTTGGAACAAATCCTGACGGCCAATCCGACCCCGATGGAAGAGCGCCAGGCCATGGGCATCATCGCGGGCATCGCCAAAGGGCTGGTTTCGCTGCATGGCGCAGGGGTTCTGCACCGCGATCTCAAGCCTGCCAACATCCTGATGCCGCGCAGCGGCGGTTTGCGCATCAGTGATTTCGGGCTGTCGGTGTCTGCCGGCCTCCAGCAAACCATGGACCAGGGAACCGTCCGTTACCTGGCCCCTGAAATCCTGCAGGGCCAACCGGCCACCCAGGCCAGCGACCTGTATGCATTGGGCATGATCGCGTATGAAACCCTGGTCGGGCGTGCGCAGTTCGACGAAGCGTTCAAGGCCATTTTGCGCGACCAGCGCAACCAATCCATGCGCTGGGTGAAATGGCACACCAATCCGCGCATCAAGGCCGTCCCACTGAACCAGCTGTGCCCCAATCTGCCGCCGGCCGCGGTGGAATTGGTCGAGCGCCTGATGGACAAGGATCCTCTGCGCCGCATTGCCTCCGCATCGGATCTGCTGGAAGCCATCCGCCGCATTTTTGTCAAAACCCAGGCTCCAGCCGGCGGTGCGGCAGTGCCCGGCCAGCCCGCGGGGGGCCAGACCGAAGGTTTTGCGCCAGCCAGCGGCGGCGACACCGCCCGCATTCCCCAGCGCCGCAAATGGCCGCTGATTGCGGCTTCCGCGGGCGTGCTGCTGGTGCTGGCGGCCTTGGCGGCCAGCCAAATGAACCGCAAACAGACGCCGGAAGAATTGGCCGCCATTGATCGCAACAAGGCGGTTGCATGGATGCGCGAAGCCGAAGATGCTTGGAACGGGGCGGATTACCAGCACGCATTGGAATTGTTCCAAGACATGCAGGATGGCGGCAAAAAAGAACGCAAAGCCGGCACGGTTTCACGTTTGTTCGCCGATGCCGGGGTTGCCAAATGCAAGGCGATTCTGGCTGAAAACAAGCAGGACTACACGGCCGCAGCGGTCTTCCTGCGGGAATTCCGCCGAACATCCGCCGCCATGGATGCCGCCGCCAAGAATTTGCACGCCGAATTTCCGTCTCAGGAAGTGGGCGTGAGCACCCACCATCAGGACTTGGCCGACCGCATGGACAAACGCATCGCCCCCCGCAAGGAGGCGGCCGACGCGATCGCCGAAATACGCAAATTACTGGACGACAGCAAGACCACCGAATGCCTGACCAAGGCCAATGAATGGCTGGCTCGCCCCGATTTGGTGGCGTACGAACGGCAGAAAATCCAAGACTTGGTGGCCCAGTGCGGCAAATCGAAAAAAGAACTCATCCTTGAGCGGCTGCTCAACGCGGCCCGGCAGAAGGCCAAGGAGGGCGACACCCGCCAGGCAAGGGAAATGCTGCTGGAAGAAAAACGAACGCGCGGCGAATCGGTCGATCCGCGCGTCGACCAAGTCTTGGCCGAAATTGACAAGGATGCCAACTTCGCCCAGCTTGTCGCGCGCTACGAACAGTCCAAGCAATCCAATTCCATCGAAGACAAAATCGCCAGCCTGAATGCCGTCCTGAGGGTCCAGCCCGACTACAAGGACAAGGCAGCGCTGCCCGCCCTCAAAGCCACCCAATTTCTTGAGTGGGCGCGCAAAGCAATCCAAGAAAATGATTTGAACCGGGCCGGCGCGCTCATCAAGCAGGGCCTTGATTTGGCACCCGACCAGCCTGAATTGAAGTCCCTCAAAGACAGCATCGCCCGCATACGCCAAGACAGCGCCCTGGTGACCGCCGCAGACACCCTGTTCGACCAGGGCAAACACGCGGAAGCCATCAATGCCTATGGCAAGGTCATCGGCGAATTGCGGGATCCGGCCATCACCGATAGCGCCAAAACCCGGATCAAACTCTGCAAGGGACTCATCAAGAAAGCCGAAGGCTTGGCCTTTCTCACCCAAAGCGACCTGAATCGCGCCGAAGCGGCTCTCCAAGCGGCCAAAACCATGCTGGATGACGATCAGGAAATCACCACCGCATTCCAGTACATCGCGGACTTGCGGGCATACCAAGGCCTGCGCGAAACCGCGGATGCCTCCTTCGCCAAGAAAAATTACGATGTCGCAGTCCCCCAATACATCAAGGTGGTGGATTTCCTCAAGGCCCACGCCGACATCGACAACCTGGAAAACGCCGCCGACCGCCTGCGCATATGCCGCTTTGAAAGCAAGTTCATCCAATTCCAAGAGGCGATGAGCCGGAAAGAGTGGAATTCCGCCAATGGCTACGTCAGCGCAGCCGAAAACTACGCCCGGACGCCGGACGAAAAAGCCCGCGTCAAGGAGGCGCATGTGCAGTTGAACGCCACCCCGGGCAAAGCCAACTGACCCGTACATCCCGCAGCCCCCCCTTTCTCACCGGTTAAACCCCATGATTCCCAACCCCGGCTCCGCATCAGCGTCCAACCCTTCCCAAAATGGCAGCACCAAAATGGTGATTGTCGGCCTGGTCTTGGCGGCATCGGCCGTCATTCTGGTGAACCTTTACGCCAAAGCGCTGGTGGAAAAGTCCCAGGAAACGACTTTCACGGTTTACACTTTCGTCAACGGACAGGAAGCAAACCACCTGGTTCGCGCGGACATGCTCCAGCCCACCGAAGTGCCGGTGCGATTCAAGGGTTCTCTGGGTGACGTGGTCGATGCGGACACGCTCAAAGGCTACATCAGCGGCCAGAAAATGCTCCGCCGCAGCGCGTCCCCCAAGCAATTGCTGACGCATGATTTCTTCATGGGCGGCAAGGAAACCGACCCCAAGCAGGACCCCATCACGCCCGGCAAAGTGTCGGTTGCCATCAAGGTTGAGAATCTGCCCGCCGCGCTGGAGCCCGGCGACTTCGTCGACCTGCAAGCGCAGGTTCCCGCCGGCACCAACCGCTCCGGCATGAAGGTGATCGGTGTGATGGAGCATGTGCGCGTGATCGCCAAGGGTGAAATCGTGGTCTCTGAAAACAGCGGAAACCGCCCAGTCGGCAATGTGGCCAAAATCGACATCGAGTTGTCCCCGGAAAACGCCATGCAAATCAAAAACATCCAGAAAGCCATGGGCGGGGCCGCCTTTGAAGTCACCGTGCGCAACCGCAAGGACAGCGCCCCGCACGGCACCGTGGCCAACATGAACGATGTCAACGAGGAAGTCTTCAAGGCTTTGGGCATCCAGGCGTACCGCGCCCAGAACTGATCGCAGAACCAACCCGGCCGCGCACCGCACCACAGGCTTTCCCCATGGAACTTTGGCTCCTAGACCACACCACCAACACGCGCACCACCCTGTCCACCGACAAGGACCCGATCACCATCGGCCGCGAGGATGACAATGCCGTGGTTCTGCGCAGCGCCTTCGTGGCCAAGCACCATTGCCGGGTGGTCCGCAAGGGCAACCAGATGTTCGTTGAAGCCCTGGGGCAGGCCGGCACGCGGGTGGCTGGCAAAGAGATACCTCAAGGCAAGCCCGCCAAGGTCGATTTCGGCGACGAGGTGCAGATAGGGCAATACTCCATCGTGCTGGTCTCACGCGAAAAGGGCGGCATTTCCTCGCTAGGCCAGGACGCCACGGCCCAGTTGCACGGCCAGCTGATGGCGCTTGAAGCCAAAGTCCATTCCGAGCTTCTGGAGCGCATGAACCTGCGGGTCACCGGCCAGATCAACAAGAACGATGCGCGTTTTGTCGACGAAGTGCTGAGCCACCTCATGCAAATCGTGCAGACGCGGGTCGCCGGGCTCCCGGCGGAGCTGATACGCCACACCATGGGGCACCACCTGCAGCGCCTGGTGATGGCCGAAGTTGTGCGCCAATGCGAAAACCGGGTGCAGATTGACTACAAATCCGCCGACCAACGCCTGCTTGACGATTCCATGGAGCGTGCGGTGACGACCCTGGTGACCAATCTGGTTGACATGATGCCGCTCTTGTTCGATCCGGCCAGCGTGCAGGAGGATCTGGCGGCGGCGGAGGAATCATTCCCCCAACTGCTTGAGCAGGAAATGCCTTCCATCCTGCCCGCCATGCAGCGCTACCTGGTCCAGCGCACGGTTGTCAAGGACATCCAAGACATCATGTTCGGATTGGGGCCGCTCACCGACCTTTTGGAGATGCCGTCCGTGTCCGAAATCATGGTGGTGGGCAAGGACCGCATTTATGTCGAAAAGAACGGCCGCATCACCGCCACCAGCCGCACCTTTTTCTCGGATGAAATCCTGCTGTCGGTCATCGAGCGCATCCTGACCCCGGTCGGCCGCCGGGTGGACACCTCCACACCCCTGGTGGATGCCCGCCTGCCCGACGGTTCGCGCGTCAACGTGGTGATTTCACCCCTGTCCCTGGTGGGTCCGTGCCTGACCATCCGCAAGTTCGGCTGGATCCCCTTCACCATGGACGACCTGGTCGACCGTGGCTCGATCAGCGCCCAGGCTGCGGCATTTCTGCAAGCCTGCGTCATCGGCCAGCAAAACATCCTGATTTCAGGCGGCACCGGCTCCGGAAAAACCACGCTGCTCAACATCATGGGCGGCTACGCCAGACCGTCAGAACGCATCGTCACCATCGAGGAATCGGCGGAACTGCGCCTGCCCCAGCCCCACGTGGTGCGGCTGGAAGGGCGCCCGGCCAATGTCGAGGGCAAGGGCGCCTACTCCATACGCGAACTGGTCAAAAACTCCCTGCGCATGCGCCCCGACCGCATCATCATCGGCGAAGTCCGCGCCGCCGAGGCCATGGACATGCTGCAGGCCATGAACACCGGGCATGACGGATCCCTGGCCACCATCCACTCCAACACGCCGGTGGACTGCATGAAACGCCTGGAGGCGCTGGTCATGATGGCGGTGGACATGCCCATCCGCGCCATCCGCGAGCAGATCGTGTCGGCCGTCCATCTGGTGGTGCAGGTGTCGCGCGCGCCCAGCGGCCGGCGCCGCATCACCCACATCTCTGAAATCACGGCCATTGATCCGGTGTCCGGCGAAATCAGGCTTGAGGACATCTTCACCCTGCGCGACCTGGACCAGCCCAAACTCCGGCACACCGGCTATGTGCCATCCTTCGTTGAAAAACTGATCGAGAAGAAAATGCTGGATGTGGAGGTGTTCCTGTGACAATCGCCCACTTTGCCGCTGTCCGCAGGCTCAAACCCGCACTCCCGGCGGCCATCTTCCAGTTCCTTTGCGCATGCACGCTGGGTTTGGGTTGCGCGTTTGCCGCGCATGCTGACGATATTTTCAAGCTCGACAACGACCCCAAGGAGCCAACTGTTCCGGCCGCGCCCCAACCGGAAGTCAAACCGGCTCCCGGCATCCGGCCGGCACCCACGCAAGCGCAGCCGCCCACCCCCGCGCCAGGAACCCAACCGGCGCCCAAACCGGCGCCCAAACCGCCCGCACCTGCGGCGGCCACCCCGCCTTCTTCGGCAAGGCCTGCAGAGGCGCCTGAACCCGCACGGTCCGAGCCGGTGGGAACGGCGCCTAAAACGGAAAGCGACAAGGCGTCCAAAGTCAGCCCGGCGACGCTGGTTTTTTACTGCGTCGCAGGCTCCATCACATCCGGCATCGCGGTTTTCTTGGTGTTTTTTTACGGCATGGATCCGGCCGCGGCCTGGATGAAAAGGCAGGAAGACCGGTATGACCGGGTCCTGCGCCAGGAACTGCTGCTGACCATCACGCCCCGCCATGCTTTTTTGATGGCCTTGGGCGGCACCGCACTGGCCGTCATGATCGCCGGAGCCTATGGGGGTTTGATCGGCGCGGTGATCGCGGGCGTCATCTCCCTGTTTTTTCCGGGCTGGATCCTCAAATACCTGATCGTGAAGCGGCTCAGGCAACTCAACACCCAATTGCCCGACGGGCTCACATCGCTGTCTTCCGGCGTGCGCGCCGGCCTCAACCTGGTCCAGTCCATGCAGCTCCTGGCCAGGAACACGCGCGGCCCCATCCAGCAGGAGTTCTCGCAGATCCTGCGCGAATACGAAATGGGCCTGGACTTGAACCAGGCCATGCGCAACGCCTCCAACCGCATCGGCAGCCCGCTTTACCGTCTGACCTTCACGGCCATTGAAATGCACCGCATACGTGGCGGCGACTCCGGCGAATCCATGGACCGCATCGCCGAGTCCGTCCGCGAAATCCAGCGGCTGGAGGGCAAACTTGACGCGGTGACCAGCGAATCGCGCGCCCAGGCAGCGATGCTATCCTTCATGCCGGTGGTCATCATCGGCATCCTGATGCTGATAGCACCGGATCAGACGAGCCTGCTGTTCACCACCAACACCGGCAAAATAACCCTGGTGCTGGCCGGCACCGCCATCCTGTTTGCCCGCAGGTGGATCCACGACATCATGCAGGTGGATATCTGAACATGCCCACATCCCTCATTCTTTTCGGCATACTCACCTCGGCCGCGGTCTTCGCCGGCGTGTTTGTCCCGATTTGGGCGGTGTTCCGCTTTCCAGTCGCCAGCGAACCGCCCATCCACCGGCGCATCGCGCAGGCGGTCGGGATGGATCATGAGACGGTCTTTGAAAACCCCCTCATGGCCCCGCTCATGGGCCTGTTCCTGTCGATCGCCTCGCAAATGAACTGGCCCGCCCTGCGCGAGCGCATCCGGCGCGACCTCAGCGCCGCCGGCAACCCGGTCGGTTATTCGGTGGACCAGTACATCGCCCTCTGCCTGGCCGCATCGGCGGTGGCCTGCGTCAAAGCCGTCCTGTTCAGCCTGCTCACCATGGGCGGCACCGGACTGTTTTTCGCCCTGCCGTTTTTCGCCGTCACCGGCTTTTACCTGCCGCTCCACACACTCTCCAACGCCGCCGCCGGCCGGGTGATGCGCATCGGCAAACAGGTGCCGTACACCCTGGACCTGATCGCCCTGGTGATCGCGGCCGGGGCATCCTTCACCGAAGCCATCGAAACGCTCATCCGCGACAACCCCAATGACGACCTGAACCAGGAGCTGAGCATCGTGCTGTCGGAAATCCAGTTCGGCGCCACCCGGGCCAATGCCCTCAGCAGCATGGCCCACCGCATTCCGCTGGAAACCCTGCGCTCGGTCGTGGGCGCCATCAACCAGGCCGACCAACTGGGCACACCGCTGGCCGCCATACTCAAGGTGCAGGCCGGCATGATCCGCATGCACCGTTCGGTGAGGGCTGAAAAACTGGCGGCATCCGCCGGTTTGCGCATCCTGGTGCCCACCATGATCATCTTGGTGGCCATCGTGGCGCTGGTGTTCGTTCCTTTCGTCCTGGCCTATTTCGCAACCGGAAGCATCTTTTAATGTCACTTCAAATCCACATCACGGCGGGCTCCAAGAACGGCCAGCGTCTGGCGGCACATTCCGGGAGCATTGTTTTCGGACGCGACCCGGCCAATGCCATCGTGGTGGACTTGCCGCATATTTCACGCAAGCATGGCGAACTGGTCGCCCAACCCGACGGCTCTTGGTCGCTGGTCAACCATTCGCCCAACGGCACGATCCTGGGCAAAAAAAACGTCACCACCAAACCGCACCCGATCACCGGCACCGTGTCGGTTTTCATCGACAGGTCCGAAGTGATGCGCCTGACGGCGGCCCCGGTCAACCCGGGGGACGCGTCATCCCGGCCCACCTCCGAGGCAACCGACAAGCCGTCCGGCGGCCCCATGAAATGGGTGCTTGTCGCCGTCTGCGTGTTGTCGGCCGGCATCATGCTGGCCAAGGTCATGCTGCCCGACTCCGGCGGAAAAAAAAGCCCCGCGGTTGTCGCCCGGGATTTCGAGCCGATGACCCCCGAGCAACTCGCCAAAATGATCGAAGCGCCGCCAACCGAGCCTTACCAGCCCGACTTGGTCGCCTACGAAGCCGCCATCAGCATGGCCAAGGGGGTTTACAACCCCGCCAGCCGCCCCACCATGAACCGGGAAGCCTGGCTCGACGCCTACAAGGCCTACCGCGAAGCGATGCGCCACAACAGCCGGGAATTGAGCACCCCCGACGACAAGACCGACTGCCGCGCAGTCACGGCGGAGGTGGTCAAACTGGTCACCAGCGACTATTCCGAAGCCTGCCTGGCCTACAACCGGTTTGATTACCGCGATGCCAACCGGTTGTTCGGGAAAATAAGCACCTATGCCGGCGGGCCCAACCCGCTGTTTGGCGCCGAATTCCGCAACCACATCCTGAAACTCCAGGGTTTGGCGGATCCCAAGCGCAAGAAGTAAGATTCACACCCCATGCCAACCCCCACTCAGCCCATTTCCCAGCAACCCGACGCGCGCGGCTACTTCGGCGATTTCGGCGGCG
>CANIYR010000045.1 GCA_947471825.1 Phycisphaeraceae bacterium
CATCCCACCCTCTCCGCTGAAGAAACGACCGGCCCTTGGGCCGGTTGTTTCTTTAATGGCCATGGGCGGGGTTCGAACCCACCGGCTGCGCAGCGGCCGAGCGTGGGTTCGGGAGCGCAGCGACCTTTCCGCAGGGCGCAGCCCGAGAATGTCCCATCGTCTTCGCAAAGCCTGCACCTAACGGCGCAGCCCATTGAAAAAATGATCATTACTGATTTATTTTTAATTATTTATGTTTTAATTGCCACTTACGCAGCCGGATCCGTCCGCCCCAACTCGGCAAACGCCCGCAAGCGCAACTGGCAGGCATCGCAGTGCAGGCACGGCTTGCCGTCCGGCTGCGGGTCGTAGCAGGTGCTGGTGGCGGCGTAATCCACGCCGAGGGTGGTGCCCTGCTCGATGATGGCGCGTTTGGAGAGGGCGATCAGCGGCGCATGGATGCGGAAGTGCGGGCCGGCGCCGGACTCCAGGCTTTCCACGCCGGCCTTGGTGGCCAGGTTGGCCAGTTTTTCAAAGGCGGTGATGAACTCCGGCCGGCAGTCGGGGTAGCCGGAATAATCCACCGCGTTGACGCCCAAAAACAAATCGCGGGCGCCGAGCACCTCGGCCAGGCCCAGGGCGTAGGACAGGAACACCGTGTTGCGGGCCGGCACATAGGTGACGGGGATGCCGTGGGTCATGGCGTCGTCGGAGCGGTCCTTGGGCACGGCGATGTCGGCGGTCAGGGCGCTGCCGCCGAAGGCGCCGATGTCCACCTTGGCCACGCGGTGGCTCAGGGCACCCTGCAGCTTGGCCTGGCGGGCGGCCATCTTGAGTTCATGGGTGTGGCGCTGGCCGTAGTCAAACGACAGGCAATGGCAGTCGAAGCCGCGTGATTTGGCAATGGCCAGCACCGTGGCGGAGTCAAGTCCGCCGGAGAGCAGGACGACGGCGGAGGGTGGCTGGGGCTGTGGAAAAGCGTGTGTCATGATTGGCGCCTGGGTGCTGGCTTGTCTTCAAAGGCCGGTGGATTCTGATTTGCTGCGTTCAACCACCACGGTGCCGGCGGTCAGGTCGCCCAAGCGCTGGCGGAAGGGTGAGAACAGCACCAAGGCGAACATCGAGGGGGCGATCAGTTCCATGATCTTGAGCAGCCCGCGGATCACGATGCGCCAGGCCGGGGCGTAGTGCCCGTTCAAATCCAGCACCCACAGGCCGGTCAGCAGTTTGCCGGCCGAACGGCCCCAAAAGGTTTCACCGACGGCGGTGTGCAGAATGAACAGGCCAGCGCACCCAAGACCCAAACGCATGTCGCCCACGCCGCGCGCCTCGCCGAATGCCGGCCAGTGGCGCAGGATGTCTTCGACCGCCACACCCGCGGCCAAGGAGACCGGCACCACCGCCAGCGACAGGTCGATGAGCATGGCGCACAAGCGGCGCCATAGGCTGGCGGGTGCCCAATGCTTGGGCAGGCGCGGCAGCACACGGGACGCCCCGCGGCGGAAATTCCAGATCATGAGGGCCAGCGCGACCAGAAAAAGCGCGCCTTGCAGCATGAACACGGCTTTGACCGTCTCCTGCAGGCCGGCTTCCTGGCGAATCTCCACCACCGGAAGCTGCGCCCCCTTCAAATCCACCGGGGCCAGGAGCGCGGCCAACTGGCCGGACTTGGGCGAAACGGGGATGACCGCCAGCGCGGCACGCCCCTGCCACTCGACCAGGCTCCACCCGTCATCGGGCCCGATGGGCAGGGCGCAATGACCGGCCGGGCTGCGTTGATTGCCGCGCAGCACGCCCCAATCCACGCGCAGGGTGTTGGGGCCCCACGCCTGCCCCTTGAGTTCGCTCTTGGTCGAAACCTGCGCCACGAGCATTTCGTCGGCGGCGGAAGCAAGCATTGTGAAATCACCGGCATCACCCGCCCATGGGGCCCATTTGCCCTGTTCGCGCCGCCAGAGAGTGTGCGCGTCCAGGGCCAGCATCAACCGGCCACGGCCGGTGGACGCGAGCCAAGCCTGTGGCGACACGGGGAAGGAATTGGCAATGGCTTTGCCTTCTTCATCCACGCAAAACACCATCAAGGCGGATTGGTCCGGCAATGCGGCATCGGGCAACTTGCGGGACAGGGACCCCTTCGGCGGCAAGCCCAACGCCAGCGCCACTTCGGGGGGCGGATAAGCCGCCGCAGGCGTCTCGCCTTCTTTTTTGCCAAAGAGCCCCCGGGGGGATGTTTCCACCGCCAACCACAGTTGCTTGCCATCGAAAGCCATCGCCCGCAGTTTGGCGGAAGCCGGCAGCTGCTTCACCATGCGGCGCGAATACGACCAAACCGGCGACCCGGGCGAGGGGGCCATGGCATCGATTTCCTCCACCCTGACCTCGGTGTCGTCGGCCGTTTGAACCGCCACGTACAGCGCACCGGCGCTTGCCACGATGGCCGGGGCACCGCTTTCGAGCCGCACCGGCTGGCCCACGCCGCCGTCAACCTGCACCGAAAGCGGATGGCCGTCAACCACCATGCCCGGCCCATGGTGAAGCACTTGCCAAGGCTTGCCGACGCTGGGGGCCGGAGTCACCACCCACAGGTGGCCGCCGTTGCCGGCCGCCCCCGGGTGCGGTGCCGGGCCGGCCCATGCGACCACCGACACGCCGCAAAAGGCGGCGCACAGGATGAGGAATCGGCCGATGAAAGGCGGGATGGACATGAGGGAGGAAGTGTAAAGGCAAAAAGGCCGCGGCAACGCCCCTACAATCCCGCCCATGCTCAAATACCGCCTGATTTTCGGCCCGATTCTGATCGCCCTCCTGGTGGGCGTGTTCGCCGGCGACTATTGGCTGGAACAGCACGGCTGGCCCAAGGGGGTGGCGCTCTTGGCGCTGGCCGCCTTGGCGGTGGGCATGGCCGGGGTGGAATTTGCGCATTTTCTCAAGACCAAGGGGTTCCCGGTCACCACGGGGACGGTGGTGGTGGCGGCGCTGATCGGGCTCATCAGTGTGCCTTTCGAACAATGGATGCACGAAGCCGGCAGGGCCAAAGCACTTGCCCTTTCACAAGGGCAAACATTGTTCCTCATCGCGGACCATCCCTTTGATTGGTCCATGTCCGCCGTCTGTTTCATCGCCGTCTTCTTCCTCTACGCCATGTTCCGCCATGCCCAGCGCACCCGCAGTCCGGAGGGCGCCCTGATGGTCGGCGGCGCGGTGGTGCTGTCGGCGGTTTACTTGGGCGTATTGACCGGCTTCCTTGTCCTCTTGCGCATCGACTTCGGCCTGCCTTGCGCCATCGCCATCATCATGACCACGAAGGCCTGCGACATCGGCGCGTACTTCACCGGCCGGGCCATCGGCAAGAACAAACTCATCCCGTGGATCAGCCCCGGCAAGACCCGCGAAGGGTTGGCCGGCGGCGTGGTGTTGTCGTCCTTGGTGGCGGTGGCCTGCCAGCAGATCACCCTGCCGGCCGCGGTCTTGGGCGGCGGGCCCATCCTGCCGGTGTGCTGCCCGCTCACGGCGGCGGCCTTTGGCGCCGCCCTGGCAGTGCTGGGCCAATGCGGCGACTTGCTGGCCTCGATGTTCAAACGCGACGCCGGGGTGAAGGATTCCGGCAGCAGTCTGCCGGGCTTCGGCGGCCTGATCGATGTGCTGGATTCGCCGATCGCCATCGCGCCCTTGGCTTACGGGGCGATGAAGGTGCTGGCCGGCTGCGCGCGTTGCGGGGAATAAGACGAAAACTCGGCACAAAACGGCAATAACCGGCGGCGCACCTGCGTTCGCCAAGTTCGCTTTCCACATGCCCCTCCCACGCCATGCCCATCACAAAATTCACCGCTGCCCTCCGTTCCCTCGCCCTTGGACTTTTTGCCGCCCTCGCCCCGGCGTCCTTGGCCGAACCGGCGGCGCCCGCCGCGCCGGCGCAGAAGCCCAAACAGCCCAACATCATCCTCATCCTCTCCGACGACTGCGGCTACGCCGATTTCGGCTTCCAGGATGTGGTGGCTCCGGACATGAAGGGCCGCACCCCGGCCATGGACGCCCTGGCCAAGGCCGGCACGGTGTTCACCCAGGCCCACAGTTCGGGCCTGGTCTGCTCGCCGACCCGCGCGGGCCTGATGACAGGGCGCTACCAGCAGTCGTTCGGCCATGAGAACAATCTGCCGGCGGGCTCCAAGCTCGGGCTTCCGCTCACCGAAACCACCCTGCCGCAGCGTCTGGCCCAACTGGGCTACACCACCGAGGCGTTCGGCAAATGGCACCTGGGTTACGAGCCGGCCTACCACCCCAATGCGCGCGGCTACGGACATTTCTACGGCTTCCTGCAAGGGTCGCGCTCCTATCACCCCTACGGCGACAAGGTGTCGGCCAACCATGTGTTCCTGGACAACCGCCAGGCGACGCCCGAAACGGGTTATGTGACCGACCGCATCGGCGATGCCGCCGTGGCCGGCATCCTGCGCCATGCCAAGGAAGGCAAGCCTTTCTTTCAATATGTCGCCTTTTCCGCCGCCCACGGGCCGCTGCAGCCCCGCCACGAAGACGCCGACTGGGTCGCCGCCCTGCCGGCCAAGGGCGGGCGCGCCAAATACATCGGCCTCATGAAGGGGCTGGATGAAAACGTGGCCAAGATCGTCGCGGCGGTGAACAAGGCGGGCATCGCCGACAACACCCTGATCGTGCTGACCAACGACAACGGCGGCCAGACCCAGGTCGGCGCCAACAATGGCATCCTGCGCGGCCACAAGGGTGAAATCTGGGAAGGCGGCTCGCGCGTGCCGATGGTTGCGTTCTGGCCGGGCCATGTGCCGGCCGGCGCGCGCATCGGCGAGACCGTGACCACCCTCGACCTGCCGCCGACCCTCCTCGATGCCGCCGGAATGGGGGCGCCCCCCGAAAACTTCGACGGTGCCAGCCTGCTGCCGCGACTGACCGGCAAAATCGAAAAACTGCCCGAAACGCCGCATTTCTGGCGCATGGGCGGGCCCAAAGCCAACGCCTCGGTCAAACTGGGATCCCTCAAGCTGGTGCAGGAGCGCCATGACGGACAATCCACCCCCCGGCTGTTTGACCTGGCCGCCGACCCCTCGGAAAAAAACGACCTGGCGGCGGCCCGGCCGCAGGACGTGAAGCGGCTGGCGCCGCTCTTGGCCGCATGGGAAAAAACGCTGCCCAAACCGCTGTGGGGATCGGGCGACAACGCGGATGACGCGGCCGAAACCTCGGCCAAAAAAGGCCGCAAGAAGCCGTGACATCCTCCGCGTTCAGGCATCAAAATCCAAGCTGCCGCCGCATCCGCTTCATGCCTGCGGTGCCCGCGCAAAATCAGGCCGCGCCAACTTCTGCTGCCACCGGTGGATTTTCCAGGCCAGCACCATGGTTGCGATGTAACAGGGCAGCTTGATCATCAAAAGAATCACCAGAATGACGATGTCTTCCTGCATTTCACCGACCGAGGGGGTGATTTCATACGCGGGCAGAAAAAACGGCTCCCCCAGCATGGCGACATGGGCAATGAGCAGGAGCAGGTACCAGACCCAAACAGAAGGCGGCATGCGGTCGTCGTACGCATCGCCGTATTGGCTGGCCTGCCGCAAATCCCGCATGCCCTTGTAGGCCACCCAGTAATTGAAGAACGGGATCAAAAAACCCAGTGAGGCCAGTTTGGCGGAAAAGCCGAACCCCTGGCACCCCAACTTGCGCGCGCGCTGATTGGCCCGGAAGACCCACCACAGGAACATGGCGGCGAAAACGGCGTACAAACCGTTTCCAACCATCGCCAGCGTTTTCGCCAACTCCATCTGGGCCTTGACGCGCTCCATGGGCAAGGGGTTCGCGTCCATCAGCCGCCAGGCATTGCCCCAAATGAACGCCTCAGCCACGGACCGGATCACCATCAGGCCCAGGAGCAGCTGGAGAACCGGCGTCAAAACCGTCATGTTCCGAAATGTGTGTGTGATGCGCATGGTCGCTCTTTGAATCAGGGAGTCTCATCGCTGCGCACCGGCCTCAGGCGCGCAGTTCCGCGCCCGCGGTTTTCAATTTTTCCACCACGGCCGCCACCTGGCCGTCCACCTCCTCGCGGCGCAGGGTGCGCTCGGGGTCGCGGAACAGGAGGCGCAAGGATACGCTCTTTTTGCCGGGACCGGGGAAAGCGCCTTCCTTGGCGTTGCGGTAGGTGGTGATGAAGGACACCTCCTCCAAAAGCGCCGGGTTGGCGGCGCGCACGGCGTTTTCCAGGGTGGCGAAAGGGGTCGCCTCGTCGCACACCACCGACAGGTCGCGGTCAATGGCCGGGAAGCGCGGCAGCGCGCCGGAGGCGCGCCTGGGCGGGTAGAGGGCGAGCAGGGCCTCGGCTTCAAGATCGGCGAAAAGCAGCGTGTCCGCCAAGTCGAACGCCTTGCGGGCGCAGGGGGCCACCAGGCCGAAGGAGCCAAGTGCCGTGCCATCGAGTTCCAGCCGGGCGGTCGGCGCAGCCGCATCGCCGGCAACCGGGGTCACCTGCAAACGGGCGCGCGCCGGCGCGCCGGCCAGGGCTTCAACGAGTTCTTCCAAAGTGCCGCGCAAGGCGCGCAGGGCGGACGAAGCGTCTGCTCCGGCATCGGCCAGCAGGGCCAGGCTGCGGCGTTCCACCACACCGGAATCACCCTGCTTTTCCCAGCACGCCGCCAGTTCGAACAGTTTGACCCCGGTGTTGCCGGCATCGGCGTTCAACTTGCGGCAGGCCATCAAGCCGGCCAAGACGCTGGAGCGCAGTTGGCCGCCCTCCTTGCGGGCGCCCTTGTCGCCGTAGAGCGAAGCCACTTTGTCGGAGAACGCGCGGGCCGCCTTGTCGGGCACCAGCGAGGGCGTGATGGTTTCATGGAAGCCGTGCGCGGCCAGCACGCTGCCCATGATGCGTCTGGCCTCCACCTTGGGCGCGGTGGCGCGCACCACGATGGGCAGGGCCGGCAATTGCGGAATGCGGTCCATGCCGACCAAGCGGGCCACTTCTTCGATCAAATCCACCGGGCGCGACAGGTCGGCGCGGCGGCTGGGGATGGCGGCTTGCAAGGCGCCACCCTCGGCGACGGACACGGCCAGGCCCAGCGATTCGAGCACCTGCTTCTGCTCGGCGTCGGAAACGTCCAAGCCCAAAAGGTCGCGGGTTTTTTGCGGATGCAGCACCACCACCTTGTCGGCCGGATCATCCAGCCCCAAGCGGATCACCCCTTCGCAAAGCGTGCCGCCGGCCGTTTCCAAAATCAATTCGCACGCACGGCGGCTGGCGCGCTCGACCCCGGCCGGGTCGGGGCAGCGCTCGAAACGGTAGGAGGAATCGCTGGCCAGGCGCAACTGACGGCCGGTGCGGCGCACCGAGAGCGGCTCGAACAGGGCGGATTCCAGCAGGATGTCGGTGGTCGTTTCGGAAACTTCGCTGCCCAATCCGCCCATGACCCCGGCCACGGCCACGGGCTGGCCGGCATCCGCGATGACCAGCATCGGCGCCTTCAGGGTGTGCTTGGAGCCGTCAATGGCCAGAAATGCTTCGCCGTCTTTTTTCGCCTCGCGCACCACCACCTGGCCGCCGGCCAATTTGGCCAGGTCAAAGGCGTGCAGGGGCTGGCCCGTCTCGAACATCACAAAATTGGTCACATCCACCACATTGGAAATACTGCGCAGGCCGACATTCTCCAAGGCCGCTTTGAGCCAGGCCGGCGAGGGGCCGACTTTGACGCCCTTGATCACGCGGGCGGTGTACAGGGCGCATTCGGCCGTTTGCACCTCGACCCGGGCGGCGGCGGCCACCGGGCCGCCTTTGGCGGCGGGAACCTCAAAGGCCGGCAGCTTGAGCGCGATGCCGCCCTTGGCGGCCAGTTCGCGGGCCACCCCGGTGTGGCAGAGCATGTCGGGGCGGTTGCTGGTCACCTCGACTTCCATCTTGAAGTCACCGTCCGCCTGCGGGTCGCAGCCTTCGACCGGAAAGCCCGAAGGCGGCAGGATGGCGGAGAATTCCGCCACCGAAACGGGGCGGGCAAGGTAGCGGTTGACCCAATTCAGGCTGATTTTCATAAGGGCGGATAGGGTACGGTTTTTTGGCCCTTTTGAGGGCTGAAAACTTCTGAAAGACCCGGGGATTGGGGCGAAGGTTGCCCGGAATGCCGCGGACGGGTATCATGCCCGGCCCTTCCGACCCCCCAGGAGCCCCCATGATTTCAGCTTTGAAAGACGATGCCATCATCCACGAACTCGGCGGCCGCTTCAAGTTCACCGCTTTGGTGCAGCACCGCGTGCGCGAACTGATGAACGGCGAACGCCCCCTGATCGAGCGCAAGGGCCGCAACGATTTCGCCGTGGCCGTGCAGGAAATTGTCGAAGGCAAGATCCGCTTCAAGCTGGCCGACAGCAACCACAAGGCATGAATCCAAGCCTGATACGCCTTCAAATCGCATACACTGAGCGGACGCCCGTCAAACGGCGTCCGCTTTTTTTCAGTCCTTCCCCCCCCCCCACGACCATGGCCTCCCCCGTCGCCGGCAAAAAAATCCTCCTGGGACTCACCGGCGGCATCGCCTGCTACAAGGCCGCCGCCCTCACCTCGCGCTTGGTGCAGGCGGGGGCCTCTGTGCGCGTCATCATGACCGAAGCCGCCACGCAATTCGTTGCCCCGCTGACTTTTCAGTCGCTTTCCGGGCATGCGGTCCTGACCGGCATGTGGCAGCATGACGACCGGCCCGACAGCCAGCACATCGGCTTGGCACGCTGGGCCGATGCCTTCGTGATCGCCCCCTGCTCGGCCGACATGCTGGCCAAATTGGCCGCCGGCCTCACGCCGGACCTGGTCAGCCTGACCGCCTGTGCGCTGCCGGCGACGACCCCGCTTTTGGCCGCCCCGGCCATGAACGCCGACATGTGGGCCAACCCCATCGTTCAGCGCAATTTGAAGATTCTGCGCGAAACCCTGCCGGCCTGGCATGAAGTCGGCCCGGCCGAAGGCTGGCAGGCCTGCCGCACCCAGGGCGCCGGTCGCATGAGCGAGGCGGAGGAGATCGTGACCGCCATTGAAACGCTGCTGGCCAAATAAAACCGCGCCCCCGAATGCGCGGTTGGGGGGCGCGGTTTCAAGCGTCTGTTCAATTCAATCCGCCGTGGATTATTTCTGCTCAGGCTCGGCAGCCTTGGGCTCGGCGGCCTTCTTGGGGAAGAACTTGGCCTTGTTGGCCTTGAGCATCTGGGTCATTTCCGACGCCGGATCGGCGGCCACGCCGGCATCAAACAACTGTTCGGCGCGGGCGGCGTCCTTGAGGCCCATGCTGCAAACGCGGCTGGCCACCAAAAGCGCCTTCTGCTTGAGGTCGGCAGGCAGGCCGTCCTCGGCCGCCGCTTCCTGCAATTTCTTGATGGTGCCTTCGGGATCTTCCTTGGCCTGGCCCAAAATGGCCTGCATCTTGCCTTGGAACGCCTTGCCGGCTTCGATACCCTTGCGCAGGCTGGCGTAGCGGGCCTTGATCTTGCCATCGGTGTCGAGTTGCGAAATCTGGTCCATCACCGGGCCGTAGAACTTCAGCACCAACTCGTCGTTCTTGAGCGCGGCCAGGCCCTCGTCGAGCAACTTGGCCTTCTCGACGCCGGCGGCCTTTTCGGCGGCGGCGAACTTCTCGTCGCGGGCGATGCGCACCGCGCGCATGCCGTCGAGCGACTTGATGTAATTGGCCGGGCCGCCGGCCTGGTAGCCGGTCTGGGCGAACGGGCGGCCCTCCGAGTCCAGCAGCATGATGGTGGGGTAGCCCTGGATCTCAAACTTCTTCTGCCACTCTGCATTCTGCGCCTTGACCGCGTCGCTCTGCGGCTTCTTGTTGGGGAAGTCCATCTCCACGAACACGAACTTGGCCAGCGCATCCTTCTGGAAGTCCGCCTGGTCGAACACCTCGGTCTTCAACTTGATGCACCAGCCGCACCAGTCCGAGCCGGTGAAGTCCATCAGCACGTCCTTCTTCTCGGCCGCGGCCTTCTTGAGGGAGGCCGCGACATCCTCGGACCACATGCCGGCATCGGCCTTGGCCCCGGCGGCGGGCGCATCCTCGGCGCGGGCCGCGCCGGAAAAACCGAAAGCCAAACCCAGAACGATGAGGGAACGCAAACAATGCCGTGTCATGATGAACCTTGGATGGGGGAAAGAAGGGTGAGATCCCCTATTCAGGGGACCCGGATGGTACAGACCGGTGCCGGGGGGTGTTTTTTTCAGGGGCGTTTTGACCCCGGTCTTTTTAAAGCGGCCTGTGACGGGCGTATGCCCCTTGGAATATCCTAATATTGCGCAAGACCGACCTTTTGCCAACCAAGGACCCCCATGCACCCCGCCCCCCGCCGCCTGCTGACCGTTCTTGCCCTGGCCGCCCTGGCCGCGCCCGCCCTGGCGGATCCGCTGGCGGCCGATTCGCACATCGGCGCCGTCACCGTGTATCCGGACCGGGCGGTGGTCACCCGCGAGGCCAAACTCACCCTGCCGGCCGGCGAATCCGAAATCGAGTTCAAGGACCTGCCCCAGGGGCTCCTCGAAAATTCCCTGCAGGTGGCCGGCGGCGGCGCGGGGGTGACCATCCTGGATGTGACGGCCCGGACCATCGTCGTCACGGAATCGCCCAGCGAGCGCATCCGGGAAGTGGAGAAAAAGATCAAGGAGGTGGAAATGCAGATCCGCCAACTGAACCGCGAGATCCGCGTGAACCAGGATGCCAAGCAAGCCCTCGGCCGGCAGACCGAATTGCTGGCCAGCGCGCAGAAGAATTACCTGGAAAGCCCGGCGCCGCCGGCCGGCAAGGACGGCGTGGCGGTGTACGCCAAGCCCAGGATGGAGGACTACCAGGCCCTGCTGCAATTCTCCGAAGCCCGCCAAAGCGAATTCATGGCGCAGATCCGCAAGCACGACGACGAGGTCGAAGCCCTCCATGAAAAGATCGCCGAGGCCGGCCGCGTCATCGCGCAATTGCGCGAGCAAGGCCAGGCGCCGACCCACCACAGCCGCGTGG
>CANIYR010000046.1 GCA_947471825.1 Phycisphaeraceae bacterium
CTGCGAGCTGGGTGCGGCGGGGGATGAACATGGGGGCGGGGAAGGGGCGTTTGTATTTTAGGTGCAGAGTTTGCAGGAAGCAAATCGGGGCTTTTGGGGAGTGCGGTGGCATGCTTTGCTTTCCGGGATCGAGGGTCTCCGGCCCTCGGCGGAAGGCGGGGCAGGCGGGGGTGAATGAAAAAACGGCCTGGCGGCCGTTGGGGGGTTCTTTGGGATTCCGAACTCTTCCTCAATCCACCTTCGGCACTTCGGGCATCGGCGTTTCGCCGGCCGGTTCGGGCATCTTGTCGGCCGCGAAGCCTTCTTCTTCCATCAGGTCGTCTTCCGACACATCCTCCAGCTCGGCCGCAGCCTGGCCGCGGGCCTTGGCCAGGGCTTCCTGCTGTTTCTTCCAGGCGTTCAGGTTGAACTTGCGTCCGGCGGCCTCCGCTTCGGCGCGGGCCTTGACGATGGCGCGCAGGTGCAGGCGGCGCTTGGCCTTTCTGCCGGTTTCCTCATCCGGCCAGGCGTACTGAACCTCGCCGGTGTGCGGGTCGCGCCAGTCTTTCTGGATGTCGTTGGTTTTCTGGTCGTTGGTGCGCTCGGCCTGCGGGCGCAGAACCAGGCGCACGCAGTCGGGGCTGCCGAGTTGATTTTCATCCACCACGATGCGCACGACGAAATTCCGCACCAGTTCGAGCGTCGCGATGAACAGGCCGATCATCTCGCTGCGGTTCTTGCGGCCGGTGAACAGTTCGCGCAGGGTCATGCCGCGGGCCGCCTTTTCCGGGCTTTCGGCGGCTTCGCGCATCAGCAGGTCGGCAATGTCCTCGGCATGCACCGCGATGGGCGTGTCGTCGTAGGAGATCTGGTGGTCGCCCAGGTACCCGATGCTCTCGACCAGGCTTTGGAAGGCTTTTTGCAGGTCCAGCACATTGAGGTCGTCCAAGTCCAGCTCCACGCCCTTGGCCAGTTCGGCGGTGTTGATGGGCGCGCGCCCCTTGCGGGCGTGGGCGGGGAAACGGTCCTCCCATTCCTTCTGGCGGCGTTCGAGTTCCCAGGCGGCGTCCTTGAATTTTTTGTATGCCAGCAGTTGCTGAACCAAGGCCAGGCGCGGGTCGCCCGATTCGCGCTCGGGGGCCTCGCTTTCGGCGGCCGGGCCTCCGGACTCGTTGCGGCGGTCTTCCTCCGGCAGGATCATGCGGCTCTTGATTTCCAGGAGCGTGGAGGCCATCACCAAAAATTCCGCCGCGCGGTCCACATCCATCCGGGTGATCGCCTTGAGGTGCAGAATGTATTGCGCCGTCAGTTTGGCCATCGGGATGTTGTGCAGGTCGATTTCATGCCGTTTGACCAGGTACATCAGGAGGTCCAGCGGCCCGGCGTAGGCGTCCAGCTCGATCCGCCAGGCATCCGCGGCCGCGCCGTCCTCCGTCTGCTGGCGCAGGGCCTCCGGGGCGATGTCGGCAAGCGTCTGGGGGGGCTGGGGTGCGTCGTCGGGCATGGGGGGATTGTAAGGGCCCATCCTGACAACCAGCGTCGGCCCGAGCGCGGGCGGATTCGAGACCCCGGCGAAGCGGTGCGGCGCCGGTTGTCAGGATGGGCCCTAAGTGGGCCCGGTCTTCCTACAATGGCGGAATGCCCAACGAACCTTTGTTGCCGTTCGCCCGCTCCGTGCTTTCCGCCGAGGCCCACGCCATTTCCGGCGTGGCGCTGGGCCCGTCGTTTGTCGCGGCCGCGCATTTGGTGGCCGATGCCGTCGCCAAGGGCGGAACGCTGGTGGTTTCGGGCCTGGGCAAAAGCGGGTTGGTGGGCCAGAAATTGTCGGCCACTTTCGCCTCCACCGGCACCCCCAGCCATTTTTTGCACGCCACCGAGGCGGTCCATGGCGACTTGGGCCGCATCCGCAAGGACGATGTGGTGCTGCTGCTGTCCTTTGGCGGCGCAACCGAGGAGGTGGTGACCCTGGCCGAATTGCTGGGCCAGGACGGCGTCAAGACCATCGCCATCACCCGCTCCAACGCCAGTGCGCTGGGGCGCCTGGCCACCGCGTGCATCGAATTGGGCGAAATGAAGGAGGCCTGCCAGCACAACCTGGCCCCGACCGCTTCCACCGCCGTGACCATGGCGGTGGGGGATGCGCTGGCCTTGTCGGTGGCGCTTTTGCGCCAGTTCAAGGCGGAGGATTTCCGCAAATTCCACCCCGGCGGGGGACTGGGCCGCGAGACCATGCCGATCACCGACGCCCTGCGCTTCCGCGCGCCGGAAAACCTGCCGCTCATCCATGAATCCCTGTCCATCCGCGAGGCCTACGAGGTGGCGCGCCAGGTGGCGCAGGCATCGGGCGTCCGCCGCGCCGGGGCGCTGGTGGTGGTCGACGATGCCGGGCATTTGTCGGGCATTTTCACCGACGGCGATCTGCGCCGTTGGGTGACCAACAATCCCGCGGTCACGCTGGAGGTGCCGATCAGCCAGGCGATGACCCGCAATCCCAAGCGCCTGACCACCATGCAAAAAGTCCGCGATGCCGCCCATTTGATGCGTGAATTGCGCATCGACGAGGCCCCGGTGGTCGATGCCGCCGGATGCCCGGTCGGTTTGATCGATGTGCAGGATCTGGTCGCCCTCAAAGTCATCGAAGGTTAATCCATGCCAACTTCCCCCAGCCAAATCAAACTTCTTCTCCTCGATGTCGACGGCGTGCTGACCGACGGCGGCCTGTACATGGACGACAACGGCCTGCAATCCAAGCGCTTCAATGTGCGCGACGGGCTGGGCATCCGCCTGGCCCAGCGGGCCGGCCTCAAAATCGGCTTTTTGACCGGCAAATTGAGCGGCATCGTCAAACACCGCGCCGACGAACTGGGCGTGGGGCTGGTGGCCCAGGGCTCCGTCAACAAGGCGGAGGACGCCCGCAAGCTGGCGATTCACGCCGGCTTCACGCTGGCCCAGACGGCGCACCTGGGCGACGACCTGATTGACCTGCCGGCCTTTGGCGTGGTGGGCTTCCCGATGGCGGTGATCAACGCCGTGCCGGAGGTGAAGGCCGCCGCCCAGTGGATTGGCACCGTTCCCGGCGGCGAGGGGGCCGCCCGCGAAGCCATCGAGTTCCTGCTCAAGGAGCAGGGCAAGTGGGAGGCGGTGATCGAAAAATACCGGTCGGCGGCGGTGCGCGACGGCCAAGGATGATTCCTTTTGCGGATGCCGAATGAAAAACCCCGGCCATGGCCGGGGTTTTGTCTTGTCACGGGATCCGGTGGCGGGTTCACTTCGCGCGCTTGTAGAACGGCAGGGCGCACACCTTGGCGGTTTCCTTGCTTGCGCCGAAGGCGATTTCAACCGTGTCGCCGGCCTTGACCAGGTTGGGCTTCACGAAGGCCATGGCGATGGGCACATTGAGGGTCGGGCTCATGCAGCCGCTGGTGACGGTGCCGGACGGCTGGCCGTTCACCAGCACTTCGGCGCCTTGGCGCGGGGTGCGGCGGCCGTCCATCTTGAGGCCGATCAGGGTTTGCGGCACGCCGTTTTGGGCAATGGCCTCCAAGGCATCCTGGCCGATGAAGCGGGGGATTTCCACCTGGGCGTCACTGCCATTTTCCTTGCCAAGGGTCACGCCGAATTTGAGGCCGGCCGAGAGCGGGTCGATTTCCTCGCCGAGTTCATGGCCGTAAAGCGGCATGCCGGCCTCGATGCGCAGGGTGTCGCGCGCGCCCAGACCCGCCGGCTTGATCATGCCCGCATCGCCCTTGCCCATCAGCAGGTCGTAGGCGAATTTGGCGGTTTTGGCGCCCAGGATGACTTCCACCCCGTCTTCGCCGGTGTAGCCGGTGCGCGAGACCACCAGCTTGACGATCATCAGGTTTTTTTCGGTGAAATGGTAGTTTTTCAAGAGCGGGATGGTGCTGGACACCTTGGAAACCTGCTCCATCACCTTGGGCCCCTGGAAGGCCAGCATGGCGGTGGATTCGGTCACATCGTCCATCTCAACCGTGTGTTTTTCGCCCTGGATGACGGCATTGAAATGGGCCACGATCTTGGCGCGGTTGGAGGCGTTGCACACGACCATCCACTTGTCTTCGAATTTGTAGACCAGGACATCGTCCATCACCCCGCCTTTTTCATTGCAGACCAGGGCGTAGCGGCATTGGCCGATGACCATGTCGGAGACCTTGCGGGTGACCACGCGCTCCAGGAATTTGCGTGCATGGCGGCCCTTGATGTGCAGGCGGCCCATGTGCGACACATCAAACATGGCCCCGCTGGTGCGGCACTGGTGGTGCTCTTCGATGATCGAGCCGTAATGCAAAGGCATTTCCCAACCTGCGAAATCCACCATGCGGGCTTTGGCGTTGGCGTGGGTGTCGAAGAACGGGGTGCGGAGAAGGGCCATGGGGTGTTGTGTGAATAAAGGCGAAGTGAGGGGGGGATTGTACCGCTGCATCCGGCCCCTTGGGGGAGGTTTGTGCGAGGGGGTGGGGGCTCCAAGTACAATCCCGGCCATGGCGCGAAAATCCACCGAAAAGACAGCCGAGACGGACCCGCTTTCCTTTGAGCAGGCCATCGCCCGTTTGGAAGCCCTGGTGGATGAGGTGGAGGGTGGAACCGTTGATTTGGAGAAAGTCCTCGACCGTTACGCCGAAGGCACCGCGCTCATCAAGCGCTGCCAGACGGTGCTGGATGCCGCCGAGCAAAGGATCGCCGAACTGACCCTGGATGCCAAGGGTGTGCTGCGCCCCAAAAGCCCCCCGGCCGCCGAAATGGCCGCAGAGGATGACGGGTTGCGTTCGTAAGCCTGTTCCAACCGTTTTTCAATGACTTTTTACCGAACCTCACATGTCCACGATTCCGCATTGGTATTGGCTGCTTTGTTTTGCCGGGCTCGGGGCCTGCGTGGGCAGCTTCCTCAACGTGGTGGTGTGGCGCACGCCCCGCGGGGAGTCGCTGGTGCACCCGCCATCCGCCTGCCCGGGCTGCGGCCACGGCTTGGCGGCCAAGGACAACATCCCGTTCTTCGGTTGGATTTTCCTCCGCGGACGCTGCCGCTACTGCAAAATGCCCATCAGTCCGGAATATCCGGCGGTTGAGGCCTACACCGGTCTGCTGTTTGCCGGCTTGTATGCGCTGCACTACATGACACCGCTGCGCCCGGCTTTTTCCGGGGTTGGTTTGGCCGGTTCCTGGCCGGTTTTCGCGGCATACCTGATCCTGGCCGCAGCTTTGGTGGCTGTCACCCTGGTGGACACCGCCCTGGCCATCATTCCGCTGTGCATCCCCAATTTCGTGCTTGGCTTTGCGCTGGCGGTCCTGCCGCTTTCGGCCGGGCTCGGCCTGTGGGCGCCCAATGCGTCCGAAACGCTGGCCACCGAGCCGTTCCTGTTCACGGTCTCGTCGCATGCCGGCTTGCTTGCGGTCGGCGGTGCGGTGGTGATGCTGGGGCTGGCCAACTTGCTCCTTTGGTTGCGCGTGCTGCCCCACAGTTATGACGGCGAGTTCACCGGCTCCCCGGCGGATTCCCCCGATTGTGTGCCGGCCAAACCTTGGACGCTCAAAGCGGTGCTGAAGGCCGCTTTGATCGCCTGGTGTCTGGCTTTCGCCTTGGCGGCGGCCGTCGGCTTTGGCAGCGGCCGTCTGGTCACCGGTGTCGTGGCTGGCGTTGCCGCCGCGTTGCCGTTGGGATTGGCGGCCTTGGCCGTTCTCAAAGCCCAATCCATTCCCGAACTGCCGACCAATGATGTGGACATGCCGCCCTTGAATTCCCCCTGCAAAGTGGTGCTGCGTGAGGCGCTGTTTGTTGCTTTTCCCGTGGTTGGCGCGGTGATGGGCACCGCTTTTTCGGATGCGTGGGCGTTTGATGCCGCCACCGTGCCCGTGTGGGTCAAGGTGGCGGCCGGGGTGGCGGCGGGGTACCTGGTGGGCGCCGGCATGATCTGGGCGGTGCGCATCGTGGGGTCCCTGGCCTTCCGCAAAGAAGCGATGGGTTTGGGGGATGTGCACCTCTTGGGGGGCATCGGCGCGGTTCTGGGGCCGGTGGCGGTGGTGGCCGTCTTTTTCATGCTGTCTGTTTTCATGGCGTTGCTTGGCTACCTGGGGCTGCGTTTGCTCGGCAAGTTTGAGGCCGGCAGGACCGGGGGCAAACCCCAATCAAGCATGGCGTTCCCTTATGGCCCGTACTTGGCGTTGGCCGCTCTTCTGGTCATGGGCACCGGCTTGGCCCTGCCCGATCAGGCGGTTGGCGGGGTGGTGCAGCGGCTTTTGGCTTTTTGCGGCGCCGATCCGAACAGCGATGCGGGAATTCTTAGTACATTGCACGCACTGGCCCTTCAAATGGCGAAGTAAGCCAACCTTTTCATCATTTTCAACTTTCAGAGAACCATCCATGAAACGCCCCTTTAGCATGCCAGTCACCGCCCTTTTGCTGACCCTTGCCGCCACCGCCTTTGCCGGATGCACCCCGCTCACCACCGTGCAGGAGCGTGATGAATTGCGCGTGCAGAATGTCAACCTTCACAAAAGCCTGGATGATGCCCGCGCCGCCGCCGACGTGCTGCAGTCCAATTCCGCCGAGTTGCAAAACCAAGTCAAGGCCCTGAAGGCTGAAAATGCCGACTTGCGCAACCAGCTTGCCGGCGCCAGCAAGGTTCCGGCGGCTCCCGCCAATGCCAACGGTTTCGAAGGCGTCTCCGGTGTCGAAACCGAAAGTGACGGCAAGAGCGTGACCGTGCGCATTCAGGGCGATGTGCTGTTCGCCGCCGGCAAGGTCGACCTGAAGGATTCCTCGCTCAAGACCCTCGATGAAGTGGCCAAGGTGCTTGCCGACAAGTACGCCGGCCATGCCGTGCGCGTCGCCGGTTTCACCGACACCGACCCGATCGCCCGCAGCGGTTGGAAGGACAACCTGCAACTCTCCTGCGAACGCTCCTGCGCGGTCGTGCGCGAATTGAAGAAGAAGGGCGTGCCGGCCACCACCATCTACGCCGCCGGCTACGGCGACACCCAGCCCCGCGAGACCAAGGCCAAGAGCCGCCGCGTGGAAATCGTGGTGGAATTGCGCTGATTGCCGCATGTTTTGAAAAACAGGAAAAACGCCCGTTCCTTGGAACGGGCGTTTTTTGTTGCGCCTGCGGATGTGTTACCCTAAGCATTCCATGATCGGCATCCTTGACTACCGTTGCGGCAACCTGCGTTCAGTCCAAAAAGCCTTGGAGTTCAAGGGGCATCGCGCCGTCATGGTGTCGCGTCCGGAAGACATGGGCGCGGTGACCCATCTGCTCCTGCCGGGGGTCGGCGCATTTGCCGACGGCATGAAGCATCTGCGCGAGCAGGGGCTCGACACGGCCGTGCGCGGGTGGATTGCTTCCGGCAGGCCTTTCCTTGGCATTTGCCTGGGCATGCAGCTGCTGTTTGAATCCAGCGAAGAGGGGGCGGCCGGCGGCAAGCCGGTTGCCGGCCTTGGCGTCTTGCCCGGCCGCGTGAAAGCTTTTCCGGCGGATGCCGGGCTCAAGGTTCCGCACATGGGCTGGAATCAATTGCACGGCTTGCGCGGCCCCCTTTTTTCCGGCATTGCCGATGGCGCGCATGTGTATTTCGTCCATGGTTATTACTGCGAACCGGCGGAGGATGCGATCGTTGCCGCCCGGTGCGGTTATGGCCGCGATTTTTGCGCTTCGGTGTTCAGCGGCAACATCCTGGCCGCGCAGTTTCACCCGGAGAAAAGCCAGGCCGTCGGGCTGGGCATTCTGGATAACTTCGCCCGGTTGCCGGCCTGAATGCGGGGCGCTTTTCCATGCGGCTACAATCCGTCACCCCTTTGAAGGAAATCCCATGCTCATTCCGATGGTCATTGAACAAACCGGCCGCGGCGAACGCGCCTATGACATCTTCTCTCGCCTGCTGCGCGACCGCATCATTTTTGTGCAGGGCGGCGTGTCCGATGAGATGGCAAGCGTGGTGACCGCCCAGTTGCTTTTTCTATCCAACGAGGACCCCAAGGCCGACATCCACATGTATGTGAATTCGCCCGGCGGCTCGGTGACCGCCGGCATGGCCATTTACGACACCATGCAGTTCGTGCGTCCGGCCGTCTGCACCTATTGCGTGGGTTTGGCCGCATCGATGGGCTCCATCCTTTTGATGGGCGGCGCCAAGGGCAAGCGCCACATCCTGCCCAACGGCCGCGTGCTGCTGCACCAGCCCCTGATCGGTGGCGTGATCGAGGGCCAGGCCACCGACCTGTCCATCCAAGCCAAGGAAATGCTCAAGATCCGCAAGAAGTTGTACAAGGTGATTGAGGACCACACCGGCCAGCCGGCGGACAAGGTGGCCCGTGACTGCGAGCGCGATTTCTGGCTTGACGCCGAAGAGGCCGTGGCTTACGGATGCGCCGACAAAATGCTGACGCGCCTACCCGAAGAAGGAAAGGCTTGAAGATGAAGTTGTTGCCGCCCGCCGCCCTGTTTTTGGCTTGCGCTTTCTTCGTGCCTGCATGCCAATCGCCCGCTTTGAGCGTGCATGTGATGGGCCATGCGCCGGCCGAGTCTGAAAGCCACCGATTGCGCGCCGAGGATGCCAAATTGCGCGCCGAGATGGATGCCGTGAAGGCCCGTCTTGCGGCCAGCGAGACGGAAGCCGCCGCCCTGCGCCGGCGCGCCGATGGCGCACCCTTGGAGCCTGGCGTGGTTCCGCCGATGGCCGTCACTTTGGAGTTTGACGACCTGACTGGCCCGGTCAATACCGCCCCAAATGCCAGCATCCATGCCGAAGCCAAGGGCCTGTTCAACATCCTGCGCATTTATGCGGTTGCCTATGACCAAGAGCACCGTTTGATTCCGGTGGCCGGCCGCGCTTTGGTGCAGGTGGTGGTTCCGGCCGCCGGCGGCAAGCCGGAACGGGTGCTTGCTTCCCAACATTGGGACATGAAGGCATTTGCCGCCGCTTGGCGCGACAACCTGACCGGCACTTGCTATGCACTGGAAATGCCTTTGCCAAAGGAGCTGCCCGCCGCTTGGACGCTGCGTGCGGTGGTGGAGGATCTCGCCACCGGCAACCGCTTGCATGCCGAGGAAAATTTCCCCCGCTAGGCCACTTTTTTTCCGTACAATCCGTGTTCATGCGGGCGTAGCTCAGTGGTAGAGCGTTAGCTTCCCAAGCTGAATGTCGAGGGTTCGAACCCCTTCGCCCGCTTCAAGAACCCGTCACCGAAAGTGGCGGGTTTTTGCTTGTTTTATGCTGGAATCCACTATGCAAGGCTCGGGGTGGCTGGTAAGATTCCGCCACACCAGCGGATGGTTGAAATTTTTGCGTCGAAGTGTTCTGCCCCATATTTCAAGGATTCTCAAATGTACGGTCAAACCACCCACATGTACAAGTCGTTGGTCGAGGCTTACCACACGGTTCTCTTGCGCATGCGCGAAAAGAACCTGGTGCTGCCGATGGCCATGATCTTTGCCTTGTGCGGCGGTGCCGTGCTCCACACCGGCCATGCCCGCGCAGCCACCCTGACCTGGGACGTTGTGCAGGACGCCAGCCCGACCATTGACGACGGCTCCGGCACCTGGACCGACGGCGCCGGCAACTGGAATGACGGCGCCACCGATACCCTCTGGACCGGCGCCACGCCCGACAGTGCCCTCTTCGCCGGCACCTTGGGCGGCACCGTGACCATTGATGTTGCCGGCGTCACCGCCAATGCGCTGACCTTCAACGGCACGGCCAATTACACCTTGGGCGGCGGCACGCTCACATTGGCCGGCACCACCCCCACCGTCACGGTGGCGGCTGGCCGCAATGCAACCATCAACTCGGTGTTGGCCGGGACCGCCGGGCTCACCAAGTCGGGAGCCGGCACGCTGACGCTCACCGGCGCCAACACCTACACCGGCGCCACCACCGTCGAAGGCGGCACCCTGGGCATCGCCGGCGCGGCCAACATCAGCGCCGCCGACATCACCTTGTCGGCCGCCGGGGCGGCCTTGAGTATCACCGGCACCGCTTCCACCTTGGCCAACAATCTGGTCCTGGGCAATGTCACCGGCAACCTCAGCCTGGTCACCCCGGGCAGCAGCGTGACCACGCTCAATGGCATCATCAGTGGCGGCGGCGCCGGCAGCGTGCTGTTCTACCAGGGCGGCGCTTCCGGGCAGAACACCGGCGTCCTCAACCTCAATGGCGTCAACACCTTTGCCGGCACGCTGAACATCCAGCGCGGGCCTGTGGTTCTGGGCAACGCCGCCGCCGCGGGCACCGCGAACATCATCCTCAACAGCAATGTGAATCCGTCCGGCACCCTTCAGTTCGGTGGCAGTTTCACCATCGCCAACAACATCAGCGTGACCCAGAGCGCCCTCACCGACTCCATCGGCGTCGGCACCGGCCTGACCGGCGGTGTTTCGGGCGTCATTTCCGGCGCTTTCCCGCTGGCCAAGGTCGGCGCGGGCACCCTTGTGCTCTCCGGCATCAACACCTACTCGGGCGCCACCAATGTCAATGGCGGCACTTTGGCGTTCGTCAGCGGCGGCGCGGCGACCACCTCCATTTGTTCGATCACCGCCGCCACATTGGGTGTGGACAGCGGCGCCACGTTCAATGTCGGCCGCCTGGTGATGTCCGACAGCAGCGGCGCCGTCAGCGTTTTCAACCTGACCGGCGGCACGGTGAACATCACCGGCACCGCCAACACCAACGCGACCAGCGACTCCTTCCTGGTGGGCCACTGGGGCGCCGGTTCGTCGAGCACCTGCAATTTGTCGGGCGGCACCCTCAATGCCACC
>CANIYR010000047.1 GCA_947471825.1 Phycisphaeraceae bacterium
CTCCCGTCCGCAATGAATAGGCATGCCTTTGCTTTCGCGGACAGGAGTGTCCGCGCTCCCCTACCTCTTCTCCACCCGCATCTCCGGCAACGCGTTCAAAAACCGCTTGCCATAGCCCTTGGTCACGATGCGCGGATCCATCACCACCACCCGGCCGGTGTCGGTCTTGGTGCGGATCAGGCGGCCGAAACCCTGCTTGAACATCAAAACCGCCTCGGGCAATGCGTACTCGGCGAAGGCGCTGCCGCCGCGCGCGGTGATGCGCTCGCTCCGGGCCTCGACCAGGGGCAGCGTGGGCACGGCGAAGGGCAGTTGCGGGATGATGACCAGCCGCAGGGCGTTGCCCGGCACATCCACGCCCTGCCAGAAGGAGTCGGTGCCCAGGAGCACGGCGCGGCCGGAATGCTTGAACTGCGCCAGCATTTCGTTGCGCTGCAGGTCCGGCCCCTGCACCAGCAGCGGCCAGCCGCGCAGCGAGGCGTCGGGGCGCAGGAAACTGGCGACCTGGTTCAGCATGAAATAACTGGTGAACAGCACGAAGGCGCCGCCGTCGGCCGCTTCGATTTCACCCAGGATCGCCTCGCACAGTTCGCGGCGGCTGTCGGCGTCCGTGGCCGGCTTCAAGCCCGGATACAGGGCAAGGGTCGCCTGTTTCCGGAAATCAAAGGGCGAACCCAGCTGCAGGCCGCGCGCGTCCTTGCAGCCCAAACGGGAACGGATGTGGGCAAAGGGATCTTCGTCCTTTTTGCCCCCGGGAATGGCCAGGGTGGCCGAGGCCATGATGATCGGCAGCGGTTTCTTGTCCGCGGTTTTGGCGTTGAACAGGTACTCGGCCAAAAGCGGCGCCACCTCCACCGGCGCGGCCTGGATGGACACGCGCTTGTTGCGCCCCCGTTCCTCGACCGTCACCCAGGTGACGCGGTCGGGGCCGGCCAGCATGACGAGGTCCCGGGCCGTGCAGGACAGCCCTTCCGACCGGTCGGCCAGCATCTTGGCCTCCATCTTCATCTCTTCATCCTCGATGCGGTCGGCGATGCGGCGCAGGGCGATGGTCAAATCGTTGAGCGGGGCCGACAGCGAATTGGGTATGAAGTCCGCCTCGCGCACCCGGCCGTTGGAGCGGGGCCCCTGCGCCTCCTTCCAGCGGATCAGGTCGTCAAAAAAATGCTCGGCCGCCTGGCGGCACTGGTCCACCGCCTGCTGGCCGCGGAAATACAGTTCGTTGCCAATGGCCTCGTGCACCTTGGGCCCGGCCAAAAAACCCTTGTTGTTGCGGCCCAGGACCCGCCCCAGGAACGACACCACCTTGAAACGGGTCAGTGACTGGCCGAAGTAATCGCCGGCCACCTCCTCGGCCGTGTGCGCCTCGTCGAGCACCACCGCGTCGTAGTCGGGCAGCACCCCGCCGGCGCCTTCGGCCCGCAGGGCCAGGTCGGCGAAAAACAGCGCGTGGTTGACCACGATGACGTCGGCCCGGCGCATGCGCTCGCGGGCCTGCTGGAAAAAACATTCCTTGAAACGCGGGCACTTCGATCCCATGCAGTCCTCGCCATCGGACTGCGCTTCGCTCCAGACGGAATTGTCCTCCAGCTTGGGCAGGCTCATGCGCGAGCCGTCGGCGGTTTCCTCCACCCATTCCACCAGCATGTCGAGGGAGCGCACCGCGGGGCCGGCGTCAAACAGGTTGGCGCGGTTTTCGTAAGCGCGGGACAGCCGGCGGCGCGAGACGTAATTGCCGCGGCCCTTGGCCAGCACGGCGGTGAACTCCAGCGGCAGGACGGCGCGCAAAAGCGGGATGTCCTTGTCAATCAGCTGCTCCTGCAGCGCGATGGTGTGGGTGGCCACCACCACCTTGCGCCGCTGGCCCTCGTCGGCCTCGCCGACCGCATGCAAAATGAGCGGCAGAAGGTAGGCGAACGACTTGCCGACGCCGGTGCCGGCCTCCACCAAAAGCGTGCCGCGGTCGCGCAGGGTTTCGGCCACTGCGCGGGCCATGGCGGTCTGTTCCGGGCGCTCCTCGTAAGCGGCCCCCAGGCGCCGGGCGACCGGGCCGGCGGGGGACAAAAGTTGGGCGACGGCATCGGGCATGGGGGGAGGGCCGGCTTTAGCCGGCCTTAGCGGATATCGTGGAGCACGCCACCCTATTTCGGCGCGTGAAAGTCTGGCGGTAAGCATAGCCGGGAACCCCATCGTCCAGTTATCCTTTCCACCACCTGCGCGGCTTTCAATTCGCCCTGCCGCCGCCTCTCATACGCCCATGGCCGGCTAAAGCCGGCCCTCCCCCATGCCCCTCTCCCCCGGCGACCTTGAACAACGCCCCTCCAGCCTTCACGGCATGGGTGTGTTCACCAAACGCGCCGTCAAGCGGGGCGAGGTGGCGCTGGTCATGCGCGGCCTCATTGTGCACGCCAAAGACCTGCCCGACGACATGCGCGCCCTGCAAATCGGCTGGGAGTTGTGGCTGGCCGAAGACCCGGCCAACCCGCACCTGGACGACTTCATCAACCACGCCTGCGCGCCCAACCTGGGCTACGCCGACGGATCGCTCGCCATGGTGGCCCTGCGCGACATCGCCGCCGGCGAGGAATTGACCTGGCATTACGCCACCTCCATCGCCGATGCCGGATGGAACATCCCCTGCAAGTGCGGCGCACCGGAATGCGCCGGGCAAATCACCGGATTCGAGGGGCTGCCCGCCGCCGAGCAGGAACGCCTGCGCCCCATCGCGCTGGATTTCCTGCGCGCCCCCCGTCCACGCCCGTCCCCAGCCACACCGTGACTCCGCGCGCCGGCCGGCAACAAAAGCCCTTTTCCACATACCCGCCTGCACCAGGGCGACCCGATGGTGGCTTTGGGCGTGCGGGCCTTCGGCACGGTTTGCCGCGATCCGCAGGAAGTGGTGCGGCGACTGCCCAAGAACACCAGGCCCGGGGCCGTCATCCTGATGCACGAAGGGGTGGAATCCAAGGATGGCTCCCGGCAGGCGCCGCAAGTCCTCTTGGGGCCGCTCGGCAGTCTTGACCGGCGCGGACTGCGCGCCGTGCTTCCGGATGCCCCGGCCTGACCTGCAAAAAAACATCCGCCCCAAGACAAATCCGGGGGCGGATGCGGATGAATTGCTTGGACAATCGGTTTTATTTTTTCTTGGCCGCAGGCTTGGCCACAGGCTTGGCTGCCGGCTTGGCCGCCTGTTTGGCAACCGCGGGCTTGGCAGGCGCTTTGACGGGATCCTTGCCCTTGGCAACAGAGGCGGCTTTTGCCGGCTCCGGCTTTTTGGCTGGGGGCTTGGCCGCCAAAGCGGCCTCCGCCTCGGCAGCCGCCGCTTCCTGGCGCGCCGATGGCGGCGCCAAAAGGAAACGGTGCTTGCGGCGCAGGATGTCGAGCAGGTGCTCCAACTCGGGGCCAGGGCCCGGGCTCCAGGTGATCCAGATCAAATCCACCGCCAACTTGCCGCTCTTGATGCCGTCGCGGACATAACGATTGAGACGGCGGAAAGGCACAAAATCAATGAAAGCATCGGCAATGGGCATCACCAGCAGCGGGATTTCCGGATCGGGCACCAGATACGCGAACGCATCCGGGCTTTCCGGGCCGCTCACATGGTGGCCGGGCAGGATGTATTCAAATGCCCACTTCCAAGCGTCGCCCATCCACACCACGCGCTCCTCAACCCCGGGCAATTGGCGCAATTGCTCGCGCAGCGTCGGCAAAACGGTGAGGTGGGTCTCCTTCACCTCCTTGAGCAATTGCTCGGCAGAAGGCGTGTTCCAATGGTCAAACCATGGGCGTAGCGTGGGATAAGCGGACTTGGTGGACATGAAATAAGCGGCGGAGGAAGGGCAACCGACCCGATGAGGCACGCAATGATAACCGATATGGCCGGTTTTCAAAGGCAACGCACCCCAAGAAGGGCGCGGACAAGGACGGCGGCCGCCTTCTGCGGGTATTATCCATTCCTTCTTTTCATAGGAATTACCGCATGTCCAACACCTGTCCGACCAAACCCGCCGATTCGCACATCCTGATCACGGATGATAACGAGCAGAATGTGGAACTCCTGCAAGCCTATTTGGAGCCGTTGGGTTACACCCTGCACGCCGCAAGCGACGGATTGCAGGCCGTGCGCTTCGTGGAAGCCGCCAATCCCGCCCCCGACCTCATCCTGCTGGACGTGATGATGCCGCGCATGAGCGGATTCGAGGCCTGCCGGGCCATCAAGAACAACCCGGCCACCGCCCATATCGCCATTTTGATGGTCACCGCCCTCAATGAATCGAGCGACTTGGAGCGCGCGGTGGAAGCCGGCACCGACGATTTCCTGACCAAGCCGGTGGCCCGTCTGGAACTGGTCGCCCGCGTCAAAACCCTGCTGCGGATCGCCGCTTTGCGCAAAGCCGGCCTCGAAAAGGACGCCGTCATCCACGACCTTGAACAGCGCTTGGCCGAAGTCCGCCAGTTCGTGAATGCCACGCCGGAAGAAAAAGCCGCCAAAATGCAGGAATTGGCAAGTAAACGCTGAGGCTGGCCGATAAAGGGGGGTCGCTTCCGGCATGGATGCCGGTGGCTGCGTGATTGGTTGCCGAAGACCCCGACATGGATGCCACCCGCCGCCAATTTTTATCTTCGGGCCTCCTGACCGGCCTTGGCCTTGGCGCTGCCGTGGCCGGCGCGGGTTCCGCCGGTTTGCTCTGGAGTTGCCAATCCTCGCCGGAAACCGTTTTTGCGCCGCCGTCGCCGGCCATCCTGGCCCTCGGCATCCTGCCGCGCGCACGCTGGGCCAAACAGGGGCCGCTTTCCCCGGACATGTCGCCAATGGGCGTCGTGCGCCACATCACCGTGCACCACGACGGCCTGGAGACGGATTTCACCGATTTTGACAAAACCGCCCAGCGGCTGGAGAGCATCCGCCAGTTCCACACCGGCACCCTGCCGCAGGCGGTCGAGCAGCGCAATTGGGCCGACATCGGCTACCACTTTGTCATTGACCGGGCCGGCCGCATCTGGGAAGGGCGCAGCCTGCGCCACCAAGGCGCCCATGTCAAGGATTGGAACGCGAGCAACCTCGGCATTTCGTGCCTGGGCAACTTTGACACCCAGCATCCCGCGCCGGCGCAATTGGCCGCCCTGTCCGCCGCCATCCGTGCTTTCAGTGAACATTTCCAGGTCCCCCCCGCCAACCTCCACACCCACCGCGAGTGGCCGTCCAACACCCTTTGCCCGGGAACCCATCTTCAGCGTAAAATGGTGATGTTCCGCCAAACGGGCCGGATGGATTTGACCAGCGACGCCGCCTAAGGACACCATGACCACCACCCGCCGCGAACTTTTGCTGGCCGCCTTGGGGGCAGGCACCACCGCCCTTCTGGCCGGTTGCGTCACGCCACCCAAGAACGGGCAGGCCGCGGCCACTGCGCGGCCCGGGGTGGATTTCGGCCGCAGCAGGAAGCCGCCGGCCGGCGGCATGGTCGCCACGCCTGGCGGCGCGACCAAGGTCATACCCCCGCCGCCCATCCAGCCGCAGCCGCAACCGACACCCTCTTCATTCGCCGACCTCAACATCCTGCCGCGGTCGTCCTGGACCTCGGTGCGCGGGCCGGTGGGGGCCGACATCCATCCGCTTGGCGATGTGAAGCACATCACCATCCACCATGAGGGATGGAAAGCCGTCACCTTTGAAGACAAAGCCAGCACCATCGACCGGCTGGAGGGCATCCGCTTGGCGCACACCGTCAACAGCCACAACTGGGCGGACATCGGCTACCACTTTGTCATCGACCGCGCCGGACGCATCTGGGAGGGCCGCAGCCTGAAGTACCAGGGCGCCCATGTGGCCAACTGCAACGAAAACAACCTGGGCATCATGGTGTTGGGCGATTTTGGGGTGCAGAACCCCTCCCAGGCGCAATTGGATTCGCTGTCCGCCGCGCTGCGCGTGTTCAAGGCCCATTACAAGGTTCCGATGAGCGAGATTTTCACCCATCAGGAATGGCGCAGCCGCTGCCGGACCACCAACACCGACTGCCCGGGCCGTTCGCTTCAGGCGCAGATGGCGCGCATCCGGACCAAAGAAGTGATCGGATGACCGGAGGGAATACAATTCCCCCATGCCGCACGACCCCCTCCGCCTGCCCCAGCGCCCGCGCCGCCTGCGCCAATCCGAATCCCTGCGCCACATGGTCCGCGAAACCCGGCTGGATGCCGCGCACCTGGTGTGGCCGCTGTTCATCCAGGAAGGCGCCGCATCCGAGCCCATTGCCGCGATGCCGGGATGTTCCCGCCTGTGCGTGGCGGATTTGCTGAAGGAAGGCGAACGCGCCCTGGCCCTCGGCATCCGCGCCGTGGCACTTTTCCCGCGCGTGCCGGACAGCCTCAAAACCGCCGACGCCAAGGAAGCCTGGAATGCCAAAGGCCTGGTGCCGCGGGCCGTGGCGGCCCTCAAAAAAGAACTGCCGGACCTGTGCGTCATCACCGACATCGCGCTGGATCCCTACAACAGCGACGGCCACGACGGCCTGGTCTCCGACGCCGGCGAGGTCCTGAACGACGCCACCGTGGCCCGCCTGTGCCAGCAGGCCCTGGCCCACGCCGAGGCCGGCGCCGACATGGTGGCCCCCAGCGACATGATGGACGGCCGGGTGGGCGCCATCCGCGAGGCCCTGGATCTGGCCGGCTTCGAACGCACGGCCATCCTGTCCTACGCCGCCAAGTATGCGTCGGCCTTTTACGGCCCCTTCCGGGACGCCCTGGATTCGGCGCCGCGGGCCGCCGGCGGCAAGCCCGTGCCCGGCGACAAAAAGACCTACCAGATGGATCCGGCCAACGCCCGTGAAGCCCTGCGCGAAGCCCGGCTCGACGAGGACGAAGGCGCCGACATGCTGATGGTCAAGCCCGCCGGGGCCTACCTGGACATCATCCAACGGCTGCGCCAGGAAACCACCCTGCCGATATGCGCCTACCAGGTCAGCGGCGAATTCGCCATGATCAAACACGCGGCCGCCGCCGGGGCGGTGAATGAACGCGCAGCCGCCTTGGAAAGCTTGCTCGCCATCCGCCGCGCCGGGGCCGATTTGATGTTCACCTACTTCGCGCCGCAGGCCGCGGCCTGGCTGAAGGAAGCCTGATGCGCGCCTTGGCTTCGGCCCTCATCCGCCTGATTGTCTGGTGCTACCGCGCCACCCTGAGCCCCTTCATCGGCATGCATTGCCGCTTTCAGCCGACCTGCAGCCAGTACATGCTCGATGCGGTCGAAAAACACGGCCCGTGGAAGGGCTGCGCCAAAGGCTGCTGGCGCATCTGCCGGTGCAATCCCTTGGGCGGGCACGGCCACGATCCGGCATGAACCCATGGCGCTTTTCCACCGACTGATTTACGCCGCCTTGATTGGCGCCTGGGTGGCCTGTGCCTTCGCCAAAGGCGCCTACAGCCACACCGGCAAGCAATGGATGCCGGACCGCACCCCGGGTGTGCTGACCGACATGCTGGGGGCCGGACTTTTGGCCCTGCCCTTCCTGCGCCGGCGCGACCGGCTGCCGCCGGCCGGCGAACTGGCCCTGGTTTTTTCGGGCTGATGTGGATGCACCAGGATTGTTGCTGATAAAAATTGGTGGCCGGAGAGCCGGCAACCTAAGATGAATTTGCGCGCCAAGCTGTGCGGGCGCCCCCACTCCCCTCCAAGGACCCCATGAATCCGACGACCGACCACGCCCCCGCCAGCCACACCACCGCCCCGGCCGCCGCTGCCGCCACCTTGCACGAGTTGCTGCGGCACACCTTGGACAACGAAGGATCCGACCTGCACCTGACCACCGGGCAACGCCCGTGGATCCGCATCCACGGGCGGCTGTTCCAAGTCATCGGGATGTCGCCCTTGTCGGCGGATGAAATGACGTCCCTGGTCCGCCATTGCGCAAGCGAGAGCCAGTGGCAGCGGCTCCAGCAGGAACGCAGCGTGGATGCCGCCACCGGCATCCTGTGGAAAGGCCAGGACGTGCGCTTCCGCATCAACGCTTTTTACCAGCGCGGCGCACTCGCCCTGGCCATCCGCGCGCTGCCCTCCCTCTCCCTTTCCTTCGACGCCCTCCACCTGCACCCGGCCATCGCGGGGCTGACCGAACACCGCGACGGGCTGGTGATCATCTCGGGCCCCACCGGCAGCGGCAAAACCACCACCATGGCGGCCATGCTCCACGCACTCAACCAGAAGCGCGAGGGGCACATCATCACCATCGAGGACCCGGTGGAATACCACCACGCCAGCGGATCGTGCCTGGTCCAGCAGCGCGAGGTGGGGACCGATGTGCTGTCCTTCTCCCTGGGGGTGCGCGACGCCCTGCGCGAGGACCCCAACATCCTGCTAATCGGCGAAATGCGCGATCATGAGACCATGACCCAGGCGATCACCGCCGCCGAAACCGGGCACCTGGTGCTGTCCTCGCTGCACACCGGGAGCGCGGCGGAAACCGTCTCGCGCATATTGGGCGTGTTCACCGGCACCGAGGGCGCCTCCGTGCGCGCCCAACTGGCCGCCTCGCTGCGCGCGGTGGTGGCGCAAAAACTGCTGCCGCGGGCCGACGGCAAGGGCCGCGTCCCGGTGATCGAAATCCTGCGTGTCACCGGCGCCGTGTCGCACCTTTTGCGTTCGGGGCGCGACGACCAGATCGTCTCGGCCATCGAGGCCGGCCGCAACCACGGCATGGTGTCCTTTGAGGAAAGCGCCGGCCGGCTGATCGCCCAGGGGCTCTTGAAGAAAGAGGATGCGATGCAGGTGGTGCGGGACGAGGGGGCGCTCAACCATTGGAGCAGGGCGTGAGTGGAAGGACATTGGCATAAAACAAACCCCCGGGCGCCAGCCTGGGGGTTTGTTTCATGATGGACGCCGGACGCACCGCCACCGATGGTTCAATTTTAACGGAATTCATTGTTTTAAAAAATCTTACAACATATCATGAGGTCTGTCCCCATGTTTTCCCAAGCCTTTTCGGGCTTGTGGCCCGTGGTCGGCTCAAGCCGGCCGTCCAACCCTGCTACCCTGCACGCCATGCCCCTCTACCAGTACGCAATCATCCTGCCCGATGGCGAAGAAGGCATGGTCTTCGAGGTCATGCAGAAGATGACCGATCCGCCGCTGACCGAGCATCCGGTGCTGAAAATGCCGGTGCGGCGGATCATCTCCGCCCCCGGTCTGGGTGGGGAATGGGCCACTTCGCGCGAAAAGTCCAACCTGTCCGACGCCAAACTGGCGGAAAAAGGCTTCACCAAATATGTGAAGACAGGCGATGGCACGTATGAAAAAGCCGCCGGCACCGGACCCGACCAGATCCGCGGGAAATAGCCGCGCCGACATGCTCCGGCGCACGGCAGACATCACACAACAAAATACGGGATGCGGTGTAATGACCCAGTCAAAGGTGCGTCCCATGGGCGCGCCTTTTTTTTCTTCCCCCATCCGGCCATCCCCCCATGAAAAAGCCCCTGTTTGCCTTTTGCACCTTCGCCCTGCTTGCGCTGGGCGCCGCCGCCGCCGATTCCCCGCTGCCGGCCACCGGCCACCCCGATTCCTCCGGCCAAGGTTGGACGCCGCTCATCGCCGACGACCTGTCCAACACCACCCTGGCCAACAACAAGGACCACGCCTGGGTGCTTGAAAGCCCCGGCACCTTCCGGAGCGACATCGACCGCATGGTGTTCACCAAGGATGCCCACGAGAACTTCATCCTCGACCTGGAATTCAAGCTGGCCCCCGGGACCAACGGCGGCATCATCCTGTTCGCCTCCGAGACCGGCAACTGGATCCCCAATTCGATCGAGGTGCAGGTGGCCGACGACTCCGACCCCAAATGGAGCGCCGACCCCAAGACCCGCTGCGGCTCCTTCTACGGGCGCCAACCGGCAGCCAAGTTCACAGTCAAGAAGCCCGGCGAATGGAACCGCTTCACCATCACCTGCATCGGCAAGAAGGTGCAGGTGCGCCTGAACGGTGAAACCGTCAACGCCTTCGACCTTGCCGATTTCAAGGATGCCAAGACCAACCCCGACGGCTCCAAGGCCCCGCCGTGGCTCTCCAAGCCGCCGGCCGGCCTGCCCGCCAAGGGCCACATCGGCCTGCAGGGCAAGCACGGCGGCGCCCCGGTGTGGTACCGCAACATCCGCCTGCACGCGCTGACGGAAGAAGAAGCCAAGGCCGTCACGCTCAAGTGAACCGCCGCCTTTCCCGCCCTTTTGCCCGCCCCTTGGCCATCCCCATGAAACAACAAGCCATCGCCTTCGGACTCTTCTGCGCCGCGCTCGCCGGCTGCTCCTCGCTCACCGCCCCGGCGGAAAAACCCTGGACCGTTTTGTTCGACGGCAAGGACACCGCCGCCTTCACCGCCTATGGCAAGGACACTTTCCCCGCCAAGGGCTGGACGGTCGAAGCCGACGGCTCGCTGATGGTCCACGGCGGCGCGCAGGCCGGCGACCTGGTGACCCGGGCGACTTACGGCGACTTTGAACTGGAGCTGGACTGGAAGGTGTCGCCCGGCGCCAACAGCGGCATTTTCTACGAAGTGCAGGACATCCCCGGCAAGCCGGTGTACTGGAACGCCTTTGAATGCCAGGTGCTCGACGACGACCGCCACCCCGATGGCAAGATCCCCAGCCACCGCGCCGGCGCCCTGTACGACCTGTATGTGCCGCCGGCCGGCGCCACCCGTCCGGTCGGCGAATGGAATCATGTGCGCATCGTGCGCCAGGGCAGCC